>JBGTJY010000352.1:0-4076 GCA_041744855.1 Candidatus Hydrogenedentales bacterium | reverse complement strand
GGTCGACAAATTCCAGAACGACGACGCGATTCCCGTCTTCCTCATGAGTTTGAAAGCCGGCGGCGTCGGCTTGAACCTCGCCGCCGCCGACACCGTGATCCACTTCGATCCCTGGTGGAACTACGCCGCCGAGGCACAAGCCACCGACCGTGCCCATCGCATCGGCCAGACCCGCGTCGTCACCGCTTACAAGCTCATCGCGCGTGACACGGTGGAAGAAAAAATCGTGAAACTGCAAACGCGCAAACGCGAAGCGAGCGAAGGCGTCATCGGCAGCGAGGAGCCGCTCATGAGTGGGCTGACGACTGAGGAATTGGAAGAGCTGCTGGCGTAAAAAAGGACAGGATTAACAGGATTTCGGAATTCCCAATCCTGTCCATCCTGTTAATCCTGTCTCTCCCTTGGCCGTGCGAACTCCATTTCTCCTCCTGATTATTAGCGTGCTTTCAATCGGCGCCGCCGCCGCAGCGACGGATGATGCTGATGACATTGAGCGACTCGAATTCACCGAGGACGATCTGCCGAAGGACGAGAAGGATCCAGCAGGAGAATCCGAGATCGACGAGTTCGCACGCCGACGCGGATTCAATTACGCGAAAGTGACCCGACGCGCCGCCCGCGGCGACGCGAAAGCGCTCAAGCAGTTTTTCAAACTCACGCGCGACGTCGATGGCGCTGCCGCGGAATCGCACCAAGGCGTTCCAACTGCGGTCTATCATCTTCTCGGCGACGAGAAATTCGCCGCGTTCCTCAAGGCGCAGCCGTTGGATTTCCGAGTCATGGTTCGCAATTCGATCGTGGGCGATGAGAACAATTATTTTCGCCGTCACTTTCCCGAGACGGCGAAAGCGCTTTTTCAACGCGAGATCGTCTCTTGGTTTTCACCGGACAAGCGGTACGCCATCCGCAAAGTCTTCTCCACCGAGTTCGATTTCCGCGGCTCGAAAGTCGAACGCGCGGAGCTGATCGACCAGAAGACCGGCCAGGTTCTGTGCGACCTCACGCGCGACGATATCGGCACCGGCGGAGAACGCGAAGGCGAAGTCCTGTGGTCGCCCGACTCGAAGCGCTTCGCCTATTTGTCGAGCGACCTCACCCAGTCGTCCGGAAATCTCTTCGGCACTCCCACACCTGCGCCGCAGCGGAAACAGACGGCGGTTTATCAACTGGCGGGCGAAACGTGCCAGCGTGTCGATTTGAAACTGGACGAGATTCCCGGTCGCGAAAGCGACGTGGAGCTAAAGGGCGCCATCCTCGGGCACGACTACATCACGCCGATCCGCTGGGCGAAGCCGAACGTCCTCATTTTGGATCGACACGAATACTTCCGAGCGCTCAAGCCCACCGTCGTGGGAGATCAGACGTTCGAAAGCATCCACGACCTCTCGCGGCAATATCGAATCAGCGTCTACATCGCAGCCGATGGATGGGGATCGGTAACCTGGAAGTCTTTTAAAGACGAGTAAGCGTTGGGGATTCTTATGTTTCCGGATTTTCAGCGATTAGCCGGAAAGTCGGCAATTTCTCGCCGATGACCTCGTCAACAATTCCAAGCCAATAGGCGTCGATTGCGTTCAAACCATACTCTCCGCTCTGGAGCAGGCGGCAGAGCGAGACGACAAAATACCACATCGGCTCAACCAATGGCCTGGCTCGCTCCCGTAACCATGAAGCTGCATTCGTTGCGTCTGCCGTTTTGAGAGTTTGATATTCAGCGATCTGCTCATTGGTAAGAAACAGGACGCCGAACGAATCGAGATGGCTTTCCAACGCCTCTTGATGAGGGCCAAATAGGTAGTCCGCGAGGCTTTTAAAATCTAGGGCGAGTTCGTCGATTCCTCCCTCAGAAAAACTCCAACCATCCGCTGTCTTATTGGCGAGTTCATAGTCGACCAATCGCTTAAGGAGTTCCCCTTCAGTCTTGACCCATGCTTCTGATTCCGGCAGTTCGTCCTCACGGTCCAGAATGAACCGACTCATTTCGGCAAGTCGCTCATGATGGAAAAACGCTCGCTGCGGGAGTTGCTGAAAGCTGCTGGATAGTCTCCGGTGGATAGCGAAAGCAAAGCATTCTAGATCCGTAGTCATTTCTCGCGGGGCGTTTTGCTTTTTGGCGCTCTCCCGAATTGCAGGGAACTCGGCGCGAAGGTTGGCGAAATGAAAGGCGATTCGAGCAAACGTCCGACGGGCCAATCGAAGGGCGAAATCGTCATTGCTCTTTTTCAGAGAGGCGACGAGCAGTTCGGCACGTTCAGTGGTGATTTCTTCGTCTGCCATGCGCGAGCCATGGCAATGAATCGCCGCGGAAGGATATGCGATCGCGTAATCGCCGAGTGCCAATAATCCTGCCGCGGCGCTGTCCGCACGGCTTGTTGCGACAGTAATGATTCGACATATTCGCCCGTCCTGATTGGGTGTGGCGATAAGGGCACGAAGTTGTTCTGCGCAGAAAATCAGCCCGCCGCGGCTATTTATGTAAACCGTGATCGGCTGATCGCTCTCGCACCGCAATCGGCAAATCTCCGGGGTCAACCGATGCACGAGCCGCTCGTCGATGTCACCGGTGATGAAAATAGCTCGGGAGGCATCCTCCCGAAACTCTTTCAATGCTGCCATCGACAAGGCTCAGCGGTGCGCGCGAAGACGCAGGGCAGCGAAACGGTGAACGTCATCCCATTTGGCATCCTCTGGGGGCTCGGGAACTTGCTTCAGTAGTTCCGCGTAGTACGCCTGAATGTTCCCTCGATAGCGAATCATCGCTCTCTCCAAGTTCTCGCGGACCCTCTCTTCTGGCGTCGGGATTTCGATCAACTCGAGTTGCGGGGTGGGCATGGCAAGATGTTGTCGCGATTCGAATCTGCAGTCAACGCCTGAACCCTGCTCCTGTGTCGGGCCGTCGCGCAAATTCACCAAGCTCCGACGCTCGTCAGGATCCGTTACCAGAAGGCGCACGCCGACGGGGGTGCATTGACGAGGGCCTCAGGCGCGGCATCCTTCGGTGATGGGCTTTATCGGAACGGTTGAAGACGGCACGATCAAACTGCCGCCGGGCGTCGATCTCCCCAATGGGACGGAGGTTCGGGTCGAGCCGCAGTCGTTGCCCGCGCAAATCGGGCTACCGCGGCCGTTCATCACGCGAACCCGTGATTTTGGATTCAAGCCCGGGATCGATTTGACGAAGCTGGCGCAACTCGCCGACGTGCTTTGACGGAGCCGCGCCTTTATGGTGCTGGTGGACGTCAATCTCCTGATCAACGCCATTCATTCGGCCTCGCCGGATCACGTCGCTGCGAAAACATGGCTCGATGAATCGAACACGCCTGCGAGTTGGGCTCCAATGATGCAGACTGCGAGCGCTTCATGGGTTGCGCTGGATCAACCCGCTCGCATAGGGCAACGCGCGTCTACCGTTTGCAGGAAACCGGCCGCCAGAGAATTCCTGACTTACCCGCGCGTCAGCTCGCGGCTTTCGACATTCCTTGCGTGCAAGCCTTCCCGAATCCACTCGCGGATGGCGATGTGGTCGAGGGTGGTGCCGCAGGAGAAAATGTCGACGGCGGCGTAGTCGTGCTCGGGCCAGGTGTGGATGGCGACGTGTGACTCCGCGATGACGACGACGCCGCTGACGCCGTGCGGACTGAAGGTGTGGAAGACTTCGGTGACGATGGTGCCGTGGCCGCGGCGGACGGCTTCGAGGAGGACGGACTTCAGTTCGTCGGGCGAATTGAGTAGCGCGGAATCGCACCCGCGCAGTTCGAGCAAGGTGTGACGGGCGAGCGGGGTTTCGCTGTTCATGAATTGAGGAGCGTGTCGGCGGCTTGCGTGCCGCGGGTGAAGGCTTCTTCGAAAATGGAAATGCCGCTCATGTCGGAGTGCGCGAAGACGATGGCGCCGTGGCGGTCTTGCAGGCGGTGCCGGGTCTCGCCCCAGATGAATCCAGGCACGGGACGGATCATGCCGTGGCCCCAGAGCCAGATGTCGATGTTGCGGATGTGGCGATCGATTCCGGGATGCACTCGCGCGAGATCGTTCACGACGAGATGGCACCAATCGGTGTGCGAACGATCGAGCGCGCG
>JBGTJY010000351.1:0-4097 GCA_041744855.1 Candidatus Hydrogenedentales bacterium | reverse complement strand
CGGTGTTCATCCGTGGTGAATCATTTCCCCGTGATCCCCGTGCGTCCCGTGGTTTGGTTGCGGCTACGCCGCGCCGTGTCAGTCGGTGTCAGTCCGCAGGATAGCTCTAAGCCGTCGCCGGACTCTTCACCTTTCGTTTCGTCTTGCGCTGTGCGGGTTTGTCGCCCTCGTGATACCAGCTTTCGTGCGGCGACCATTGGGCACAGTCGGGACATTGCGTGTCCTGCCAATGTTTGTGGCAATCGGGACACCGCGCCCGCGTGTCGAAGGTGTTCCAGCGGCATGCGCACGTGCAAACCCACCGCGAGTCCCGCGTGGGTCGCCATCCGCATTTGGGGCAATAGATGCGCACGCGTCAACTCGTGAGTGGATGCGCCGCGCCGGCGCTCTCCCAATCCGGGCGCAAACGCGTCTGTACTTCCCACGCATCGAGAATCACCAACGCGGCCATGTTCTCCATGACGGGGACCGCGCGAGGCACGATGCAGGGATCGTGGCGTCCACCGACGCTGACGCTCGTGTTGCGTCCCTGGATATCGACCGTGGGCTGCGGCTTTGCGATCGATGCCGTTGGCTTCACGGCGACACGCAACGTGATGGTTTGCCCCGTCGAGATACCGCCCGTGATCCCACCGGCATGGTTGGTCACGAACGCGCCATCGTTCATGGTGTCGTTCGATTGGCTCCCGCGCAGACGCGTCAAGGCGAATCCGTCGCCGATTTCGACGCCCTTGATAGCGCCGATGGACATGATCGCGTGGGCCAGGCGCGCATCGAGTTTCCCGAACACGGGATCGCCAAGGCCCGCGGGCACGCCGAGGATGTCGAGTTGGATGATTCCGCCGACAGAATCGGTTTCTTTCCGCGCGTCGAGAATCGCTTCTTCCATCGCGACCGCCGCGTTCGGATCGGCGCAGCGCACGGGATTCGTCTCGATGAGGTCGTAGTCGCAAGTCTGCGCCGCGATGCCCGCAATCTCGATGGCGTGGGCATAAATCCGCACGCCGCGTTGACGCAGCAACTCCATCGCGATCGCGCCGGCGGCGACGCGGGTTGCGGTTTCACGCCCAGAGGATCGCCCGCCGCCGCGATGGTCGCGGAAGCCGTATTTACGATAGAAAGTGAAATCGGCGTGACCAGGCCGGAACACGTCCTTAATCTCGTCGTACTTCTTCGAGTCCTGATCCTGGTTGTAGATGACCATCGCAATCGGCGCGCCAGTGGTCTTGCCATCGTAAATGCCAGACAGGATCGTCACTTCGTCGGGCTCTTTGCGTTGCGTCACGACTTTCGACTGCCCCGGCTTACGGCGATCGAGTTGCTTCTGGATGACCGAAATGTCGAGCGGGACACCCGGGCGAATCCCCTCAAGAATGCAGCCGATGCCTGAGCCATGCGATTCGCCGAACGTCGTCACCCGGATCACGTCGCCGTAGGTGTTCGCGGCGCGTTGGCGCACGGCCAGTTCGCCCGCTATCGTTTCGACGGCTTCATCGACGAGTTCGTCGACCGGCGCGTCCGACGTGTCAATGACAATATCCGCGAAAGGGCTCATGACCTCGTCGCGAAACGTGACTTGTTCGTCGAACGCCATCTGCGCCATGGGTCCGTCCCCGACGGACGCGGGCATTCCGTTCGCGATCGCGCGCTGCCACAGCGTCTCGGAATCCGCGATCAGATACACGATGATCGAGTTTTGCCGAAGCAGCCGGCGCGAACGCGGATCCATGAACGTCCCGCCGCCGGTGATGACGACATGGAAGTCGCGCTGGGTGACTTCTTCGACGGACTCACGCTCCAGATCGCGGAAAGCGTCCTCGCCGAGATCGCGGAATATCTCGCGGCACGTGCGATCTTCGCCTTCGCCCGCCGCGAAGATTTGTTCCAGCATCCGGTCAGTTTCGACAAACGGAATATCGAGTCGCTCCGCGATGCCGCGGCCAACGCTCGATTTTCCGGCGCCTTTTGGGCCAATGATGACGATGTTCATGGGATAGTTAACGGTCCACAGATTGCACAGATGGGCACAGATTATTTCAGTTTGCGCGGGCGGAGTCGAACGTCAGGCCCGAAGCATCGTTGAAGGATAGCGCAAGCGCGAACGCGGCCCAATTGGTGTTCCACGTGTTTGCCGCTTTGATGAGGATTTCATTCGCGCCGGAATTCAATGGGAGGGAGGCCGTGTCGAGCGTGAACCCGTTTCGCGGCGCGATGTCCCCGGTCGGTTTTCCGTTCAGCCAGATGCGAACGGCGTCGTCGTGGCCGATCCGCATTTCGCGGGTCGTGGCCGATGCCGATTGCACGCGCAGGAGTACAAAGGCAATCGTGTCCGGCAGCGCCTGCACGCCGCGGGGGCCAGGCATCTTGGGTTTCAGTATCGCGTCGAGATCGAGCCAGGAAAGGACCGTTTCGGCAGGCCGCCAATTCACGGCGCGATTGGTTTCGTCCGGGATCACATCGCCGTACGGCAACATGTAGTTCGTCAGCATCCCCCGGTTGGTGTCGATTCGTTCCATGCCTTCGATCGGCGTTGCCATATCGATCGCGCCCGCGAAGGGGCCCAACACCGCGACAGGAATGCATGCGTCGCCCTCGAACGCGACGTCATAGGCGCCGGACGCGATAGTGCTCGACGGATCGCGGAGCGGCGGATCGGGCAGCGTGAAAAATTTCGCGTGGGGCTCTGTCTGATACCAATACGCGACCGACGTCATTTCGTTTTGCATGGCGCCGATCATGAACCAGGCGGAATCGCGGAATTGCGGCGGGCTTTCGGTAAAGAAGCGATAAAGCGAAATGTTTCCGTTCTTCAAACTGGTGCAGCCCGCGTACGGCGAGCTGAACAAGCTCCCGTGCCACGATTCGCCCACGAAGTCTTCGCCGCCGATCCCTTTCAACACAGTGGGATTCGTTTTCCCGTCAAGATAAATCGTGTCGCCGCCGCCATGGAACCACGTGTCCGAGGTATCGTCGACCCGGATGTGATGCGTCACGCCCGCAATGAATCCCCGGCCCTGCGCTTGCAACACGGTGTAGCCCGGGCCGCGCCGAATCGCCGGGGCTTCCCGCCGCCATTGCGCGTGGAAGTACGGCGTATCCTCGGGGAGCGATTCATACCGCACATAGTCCGCCTGGAAGTAGAGTCCGCCGCCCGACGCGAGCCGCGTGGTCTGATCGTTCGTCACCGTCACGCGCGCGCGCTCGCGAAACGGCATGGGCATATAGACGTTGTAACCGTTTTCAGGCGCGACCGCCAGACAAGGCGTCGCGAAATACAGCTCGGGTTCGAGGCGGTTATGGCCCACGCCAAAAAAATCCGAAATCGGCGCCTCGACGCTCGGCTCCGTCTCGCCGTCCCAATACATGCGCAACACGACCTGCCGCGGAATGTTTTGTCCGAGCGTCATCCAGATATGTGTGATCGCGCCGGGGCCTTCGGCATCCATCAAGGTGACCGTCTGCCCCGGCTCAATCACCACGAGCTGCGAAACGCGCCCATTCGTATAAGTTGAGGGCAGATCGAGCAAAGACTCGAACGGCATCGCACTCGACGCGACCTGAATCGAAAAACCGGCGATCAGCGCGAAACAAAAGGTTCGTAGTTCCGCATTCATGCGGCCGCGCCGACCCACAATCCCAAAGTCATCGTCCTCACCCCGCCGCATAAATGCGGAACTACAAACCTTCGTCACTTGAGGTGCGTCTTGAACCAGTCGAGCGCGACCTCGGCGCCCTGTTGGTAGCGTTCGCGATAGATGCCGTAATGCTGGATGCCAGGCTCGACGTGGTACTTCGCGGGGACGCGATCCTTCACGATCTCGTAAACCTTCGCCGAGTGCTGCATGCGATCGAAGAGCTCTTCGTTTTCCGCGTCGATCAGCAGGATCGGCACGGTGATAAACTGGGCATGATCGACCGGCGCATACCGCATGAATTCTTCCATGTGCGGTGTGCCCCGCAAATTCTCGACTAAGTCTTCCCCCTGCGGAACGGCCGCGAGTTCGCCGCGCGTGCGTCGGATTTCGCGCTCGTGCAGCGCCTCTACACCGCCGGACTGCGCGAATATCTGACCCGCCGCGGCCCGCGCATCCTGCGCG
>JBGTJY010000350.1:0-1842 GCA_041744855.1 Candidatus Hydrogenedentales bacterium | reverse complement strand
AAAGAAAGCTGAGAAACCCTGCGTCACCGCGCCTACGGAGCGCGGTTGTGTGCAGATTCGCGGCGCTCGGCAGAACAACCTCAAGGGCATCGATTTGGACCTTCCCCTCGGGGAAATGACGGTCATCACCGGCCCGAGCGGAAGCGGGAAATCCAGCCTCGCCTTCGACACGATCTACGCGGAAGGCCAGCGCCGGTACGTCGAGACGTTCTCGCCTTACATGCGGCAATTTCTCGACCGCATGGACAAGCCGCGCGTGGATGAAATCCGCGGCATCCCGCCCGCGATCGCGATTGAGCAGGCGAACTCGGTCAAGTCCTCGCGTTCGACCGTCGGCACGATGACGGAGATCAACGATTATCTGAAACTGCTCTGGCCGCGCGTGGCGCAGGCGTTTTGTCCGAGCTGCGAACGCGAGATTCGGCCGGAGACGGCAAAATCGATCGCGGATGACGTGTTGCGGACGTTCGATGGGCAGACGGTGCTGCTGACGTTCTGGGTGTCGGTGCCGCTGAAAACGGATCCGCGTGACTTCTTCCAATTTCTGCAACAACAAGGCTACCTCCGCGTCTGGCTGAATGGCGAAGTCGTGCGCGCGGATACGGATAATACTGTCGGCCGCCTCGGCGCGCGAGTGCAGGTGATTCAGGATCGGATCACGATTTCGAAAGAGGCGCGGACGCGACTGGTGGAGTCGTTGGAAACGGCTCTGCGGTTTGGGAAGGACCGGATCAACGTCGTGTCGATGGCGGAGGGAAACGCCGAACGCCGAACGTCGAACGCCGAACGTCGAACTCAGAGGTCCGAAATTCCCTACTCGACCGGCTGGCATTGCGCGCATTGCGATCTCGATATTCGGCCACCCACGCCGGGACTATTCAGCTTTAATAGCCCGCTCGGCGCTTGTCCGGAGTGTCGCGGATTCGGACGCACGATCGGACTCGATTTCCAGCGCGCGATTCCGGATCGCTCGCTCTCGATCGCGCAGGGCGCGGTGCGCGTTTTTCGCGGCGAGGAAATGGGCGAATCGCAAAAAGATCTGTTGCGGGCCTGCGCGCGGGAAGACATCGACGTGCATTCGCCTTTCGAGGAATTGCCGAGGGCCGATCAGGACTTCGTCATCCAGGGCGAGAAGAAAAATGGTGAATACGAGGAGGATGAAGACAGCGGCCGTTGGTACGGGGTGAAGGGTTTCTTCAAATGGCTCGAGAGCAAGACCTACAAAATGCATGTGCGCGTGCTCCTCAGTCGCTACCGCGCTTACACGACCTGCCCGAGTTGCAACGGTGGGCGGTATCAACCGGAAGCGCTCAATTACCGGCTCGCCGGGAGTTTAAATCTGCCCGATTTCGCGGCGCTGCCCGTTTCCCGCAATCGCGAAGTGCTCGCCAGCCTGACGTTGCCGCCTAACGACTCCACCGCCGAGATGCTGCGCCGCGAAGTCGCCACGCGGTTGCGTTACCTGTGCGAGGTCGGGCTTGGTTATCTCACCCTCGATCGCTCGACGCGCACGCTGAGCGGCGGCGAAGTGCAGCGCGTGAATCTCACCACCTGCCTCGGCGCGTCGCTTGTGAACACGCTTTTTGTGATGGACGAACCAAGCGTCGGCCTGCATCCGCGCGATGTCGGCCGGCTCATTGGCGTGATGCACGATCTGCGCGACAAGGGCAACACGCTCCTCGTGGTCGAGCACGAGGAGGCGATCATTCGTTCGGCGGATCACTTGATCGATATCGGCCCCGGACGCGGTGAGCAGGGTGGCGAGCTGATCTTTAGTGGAACGCGTGAACAGATGCTGGGTAGCGCGCGCGTCTCGCGTGCTGGCGAAGGTGTCTCACCTTC
>JBGTJY010000349.1:0-1998 GCA_041744855.1 Candidatus Hydrogenedentales bacterium | reverse complement strand
AAGGCGACGCTCGGTCCCAAAGGGCGCAACGTGGTGCTGCAGAAATCGTATGGCGCGCCGAACATCACCAAGGACGGCGTGACCGTGGCGAAGGAAGTCGAGCTGAAGGACCCGTATCAGAACATGGGCGCGCGGATGATTCGCGAGGCGGCGAGCAAGACGCAGGACGATTCCGGCGACGGCACGACGACGGCGACGGTGCTCGCGCAGAGCATGATCCACGACGGTTTCAAGCAAGTGACCGCCGGGGCGAATCCGATGGCGCTCAAACGCGGCATGGAGAAGGCGCTCAAGGCCGTGATCAAAGGGATCGAGGAATCGAGCAAGAAGATTAAGAATCGTTCGGAGATCGCGCAAGTCGCATCGATATCGGCGAATGGCGATTCCGAAATCGGCGAGATGATCGCGGACGCGCTCGAGAAAGTCGGCGAGGACGGCGTCGTGACGATCGAAGAAGGCAAGGGGCTGAAGACGGAAGTCGAGGTCGTGGACGGCATGCAATTCGACCGCGGCTACTTGTCGCCGTATTTCGTGACGGACCCCGCGACGATGCGCAGCGTGTTGCAGGATTGCTACATCCTCTGCCACGAAAAGAAGATTTCGTCGATGGCGGATATGTTGCCGTTGTTGCAAGCGGTCGCGCAGAGCGGTAAGCCGCTGTTGATCATCGCGGAAGATGTCGAGGGCGAGGCGCTGGCCACGCTGGTTGTGAACCGCATCCGCGGATCGCTCAGCGTCGCTGCGGTAAAGGCGCCGGCGTTCGGCGATCGCCGCAAGGAAATCTTGCGCGACATCGCGACCGTCACCGGCGGGACGTACATCTCGGAGGACCTCGGCACGAAGCTCGAGAGCGTCGGTCTGAAGGACCTGGGCCGCGCCAAACGCATCGAAATCACCAAAGACAACACGACGATTATCGAAGGCGCGGGCAAGAAGAAGGAAATTCTCGGGCGTTGCGAACTGATTCGCAAATCGATCGAAGCGACTACGTCGGAATACGACCGCGAGAAGCTGCAGGAACGCCTGGCGAAACTGGCGGGCGGCGTGGCGATTATCAAGGTGGGCGCGGCGACGGAAATCGAGTTGAAGGAAAAGAAGGCGCGTACGGACGACGCGCTGAACGCGACGCGCGCGGCGATCGAAGAAGGTGTCGTGCCCGGCGGTGGCACCACGCTGCTGCACATGCGCGAGAAAATCGAAAAGCTGCCCCTCAAGGGCGACGAGAAAATCGGCGGGCGGATCGTGTCGGATGCGTTGTCGATGCCGCTATGGCAGATCGCGCAGAACGCCGGTCAGGAAGGTTCGCTGCTCGTGCGCAAGGTCGAATCCGCGAAGGGTCTGAACCAGGGCTACAACGCGGCGTCGGGCGAGATGGAAGACATGATCAAATCGGGCATTCTCGACCCCGCCAAAGTGTTGCGCGCCGCGCTGACGAACGCGGTCAGCGTCGCGGGCATATTCGTGACGACCGAGTGCCTCATCGCCGACATCCCGAAGAAAGAAAAGGCCGACGACCACGGCGGGCACGGCGGCGGCGGCATGGGCGGGATGGGCGGCATGGGCGGTATGCCGGGAATGATGTAAGCCGTCACACCATTTGAGATTTACCCGCGGCGCTGGATCGGCGATCCAGCGCCGTTTCTTCACCACGAAGGGCACGAAGAACACGAAGAGGTATAAAAGAAAAATTGAAGGAAGAGTGAGCGGTTGTTTGGTGTGCAACTCGGAGCTTGCGCGTTGCTAAGGAATCTCAGAAGTGAACGTCGACGTTAAAGACGAAGGAAATGAAGTATCTTTTATTGAAATTTCTTCGTGTACTTCGTGCGCTTCGTGGTGGTGCAGTGACGCTTGCTTAGTGCACGCGCTTCGGCGCGATGCGCGGGGGGCGGCGGCAGGCGGCGACGACGAAATAGAAGCAGGCCGGCAGCGCGATCGCAATCCACAGCGTGCCCCATACTACGGTGGGCACCCCGGTCACGTCCGCGAGCATGGCGGCGT
>JBGTJY010000348.1:0-5618 GCA_041744855.1 Candidatus Hydrogenedentales bacterium | reverse complement strand
TCTATGAACCCGTGGCCGCGTGTGTCGAATACGCCGTCACGACCGAAAAGAAACAACGCCTCATGGTCGTCGATATCGGCGGCGGCACGTTCGACGTGTGCATCATGGAATTCGGCGGCGCACACGGCGCGGCGGAACGCCTCGCGGAAAGCCGCATCCTCGGCGTCTCTGGCGTGCCCGTGGCGGGCGACGCGATCGATCGCGAGATCACCCGCGAGAAGATCTTTCCCGTATTCGGCAGCCGCTCGCGTTATGGTCCATCCACATTGCCGGTGCCGCAGTATCTGTTCAACACGATCCTCGACTGGCAGAACCTCTACAAGCTGAATACTGAGGAGACGATCAACTGGCTCATCGCCATGGAAGTCAGCTCCGATCAACCCCAACGCATCCGCGCTCTTCGCAACCTCATCCTGCGCAACTACGGCTATCCGCTCGCGCGCGCGGTCGAGGCCGCAAAACGCCGCCTCTCCTTCGAAGCGGAAACCCACATCGAGATCGACGCCGTCGGCATTGACATCCACGAACGCATCGCGCAGAGCGAGCTGGCCCACATCATCGAAGAGATGCTCGAAACCATGCTGGCGACCCTCGTCGAGGCAGAGAACGCCGCCGGCGTGAAGCCCGAAGCCGTTGACCTCGTCCTGACCACTGGGGGCACAAGTCTCATCCCCGCCGTACGCACCATGCTCAACGATCGCTACGGCGCCGATCGCCTTCACCAGCGCGACACCTTTACCAGCGTCGCGACCGGACTGGCGGTCGTCGCGAAGTACCTATAGCTCACGACTCCACGAGGTTCGCAGCGTCGCTGAATGCGTTAGATCGATTGAAGCCTGAAATCGATTTGGTTATGAGGACACGCCGGTGTAGTTATCGTGCGTGGCGAACTATCTCTCCTTATTCCGTCTCATGTGTTGCGTTTCGGTGGTAACGGCGAACGATTTGGCTGATTCCCTGAGCATTCCGATTTGGGAAACAAGGGTAAATTGGTATTTTTCACAGAAAGTGGTCTAAATTGTGATGAGATCTCCTGTCCAATCGACGGCGCCGGCGGGACCACGTCGCAGGCTATATCGAGACCTCCCTCCCGCGGAAACGATCAACCTTTCCAACGGTATTTACGTTTAAGTTGGGGCTGGGCTTTGCCCGCCACCAGAAAAGCATGCATCGCCGGGAAAGGCTGACTACTATATGAAATACTTGAAGTTCGCACTTTTGCTTTTGGCGTTTGTTTCCCTGACAGGATGTACCGACGGCGGCATCAAGGTCGGCCCGTTCCCCGTTGCGCTGGCCATCGGCGACGGCGTGCTTGACCCCGAGACCCTCAACGCCACACCCGGTGAATTTGGGGTCCACATCGCCGCGATTCCGCTGTGCAATCTTCCGACCCGTGAAGAGATCGGTGAGACGGTTAAAGAGACTGCCGACACCGGGCTGCTCCCCGAATTTGAGCTGACCGAGTTGCTCCTCAACGAATTCGTCCTAACCGCAAACAGTGGGTCGTTCGCGGGCATCACTTCGGTCTCCGCGTTCTACTTCGCCTCGGGCGAGGTTCCTGAGAGTGCACTCGAATTTGCGAGCGGCGTCTACTTGGGTACGAGCGCGGACATCAAGGGTCATGCGACTGAAATTGTGCTAGCTCCGCCGTCGTCCGTCGATCTGCTCAACCTGATCGACGCGGTGAAGGAAGACTCGTGTCCCGCGATCGGCTTTGTCGTCACGGGCATCACGCCGTCGGAACCCATCGCGTGGCAAGGCGACCTGTTCGCGGACGCGTACGGCACCATCGATTTTGGCTTCTGATTCGGCACGCGTCCTTCGCGAGTACTTTTGAAGCCCTCCCACACCGCTTGATACCATCGCGCCACTTGGGGGCTTTTTCTCACATGCACGTCGGCATCATCGGCTTTGCCCGTTCGGGCAAGACAACCCTATTCAACGCAATCACCGGGGCTTCGGCGGCGGTGGGCGCGTTCGGCAATCGTGACGCCAACGTCGCCGTCGTCAAAGTGCCCGATGCCCGGGTCGACCGGCTCGAGGAGCTGTACAAGCCCAAGAAAAAGACCTACGCCGAGTTCCGTTTCGTCGATGTCGCCCCGAACGAATCCTCCGCGAACGAGAAGGCGCTTGCCGACGCCGCACTGAACGAACTGAAAAATGCGGATGCGCTCGTCCACGTCGTGCGCTGCTTTCGAAACCCCGACGTGATGCATCCGCTGGGCAAGGTCGACCCGGTGCGCGATTGCCGCGCGCTCGAGGAAGAGCTGCTGCTGACCGACCTCGCTGTTGTCGAGAAGCGCCTGCAACGCATGGAAAAGGAAAAGAAAAAAGGGCCGGAGCTCGAGGTGTTGACGCGCCTGCTGGAGGCGGGTAGCGAAGGCACTTCGTTCCGGCTGCTCGATCTCTCCGCGCAGGATTTGCAACCTATTACGGGCTTCGGCTTTCTCTCGCTGAAGCCGCTCATGCTCCTCGGCAACTACGGCGAGGCATCCATCGGCAAGCCCGATCCGTCCGGCCTCAGCGCGTATGCCGCGGAAAACAAACTGGCGCTCGTCGAACTCTGCGGCGCGATGGAAATGGAAGTGAATCAGCTTCCCCAAGCCGAACGCGCCGCCTTCCGCGACGACCTCGGCCTTGGCGAAGAATCGCGCACGCGCTTTCTCACGACGGCCTACGACATGCTCGGGCTGATGAGCTTTCTCACCGCGGGCGAACCCGAAGTGCGCGCGTGGACCATCCGCAAAAACACGAAGGCCGTCGAAGCGGCAGGGGTCATTCACTCCGACATTCAACGCGGCTTCATCCGCGCGGAGACGGTGCGCTTCGACGACCTTATCGCCGCCGGCACGATCGCCAAAGCGAAAGAAAAAGGCCACGTGCGCCTCGAAGGAAAAGAATACGTGATGCAAGACGGCGACGTGGTCCTGTTCCGATTTAACGTTTAGGGCGATTATCGATCGCGGTTTCTCACCACGAAGGACGAAGTACACGAAGAAATGGGGAGGGAAGGGAACGTCTTCCTTTGAAGGGGGCGACGTGTTCAGTGAAACGCCTGGGGGGCTGCCGGGGAAGTCGACGCGTTCTGCGCTTCGCACGCGGGTCATCGCCACGATAATCGGAGCTTCCCTCGCCGCGCTCATTCTTTTGCTTGCCGAGACGATCTTCTTCGTTCTCAACGGCGCGCGTGAACGCGCAACGCAAATCCAGGAGCCTTACCTCTTCGCCTTCAGTAAGGAACTCGGCTACGAAGCGCTTCCGAACCTGGAAGGCCGCGCCGTCAAGACGGTGCGCGGCGAAACGATTTTCGACGTTACGTATCGCACGGACGAAATCGGGCGGCGCTTTACGGCCGAGCCGGGAACGGAACCCGCTGAGTTTCTCGCCTTTTTCGGATGCTCGTTCACGTTCGGCCATGGCCTCGAAGATAGCGAAACACTTCCCGCCCAGGCACAACAACGACTCGAAGGTGTCCGCGCGTACAACTACGGATTCGCGGGTTACGGCCCGCAACAGGCGCTGGTCAAGTTGCGCTCAGGCGAACTCGCTGAGGAAATCGTCGAGCCAAACGGCACCGCCATATACGTGTTCATGGAACATCACGTGTCGCGCGCGATCGGCTCGATGCGCGTGTGGACACAATGGGGCCGGCATTTCCCCTACTTCATTCTTGATGACTCTGAAAATCTCGAAGAGCGCGGCAGCTTTGTCGAAGGCCGGCCCGCATTGTCTCGCGTGTACGATGTGCTTGCGCGCGAACAGTTTCTGCGCTACTTCGAAATCGACGTGCCGATGCGGCCCTCGGACCGCCACCTACAAACGACGGCGGGAATAATCGAGGCCGCAAAGTCGGCCTTTCTCGATGCCTATCCCAACGGCCGCTTCGTCGTGCTGATTTATCCCGAATCGCCGCGGCCGCGATACGACGGCGAGCGATTTCGCGCGATGCTCTCCGAAGCAAAGGTGCCGGTAATCGACGGCGCGCGATGGCTCGACCTGTCGGATTCCCGGTACCACCTCCCGCACGACGGTCACCCGAATGCCGCGGCCAACGCCATAGTCGCGGAGAAACTCGCCGCTAGCCTGCGCCGCGCGCATGAGTGATTCCGCCGCAAGTCCGCCGCGATACCTCTGGGTAACCCCACTCATCGTCGTTCTCGCGATCGCGCTGCGCGTTGCTGGATTGCCCCACGAAGTCCCCTGGCACGACGAAGTGCTCAGCCTGCGCTTCATTGATGCGCCGAGCCTCAGCGATTTTCTTCGACAAAACTTCGAACACGACGCGGGCGTGCGGCCGTTTCCGATCTACTTCATCGCGGAGTACACGTGGGCATCGGTACTCGGCCCGAGCGTACTGAGCCTGCGGCTCTTCTCCGTGACGTGCGCGATCGGCGCGCTGCTTTTCCTGATGGCGATCGCGCGGCGACTCTACGATCGGCCGACCGCGTGGGCGGCGGGATTTCTGTTCGCCGTCGCACTGCCGCACATTTACTTCGCGCAGGAAATCCGCTTCTATGCGCTCGTGACGCTGTTGGTCAGCGCGGCTTGCTACTGCTTTGTTCGCGCGATGATGGATAGCGGACGGACCTGGTGGTACGCGACGTTTGCGCTGAACGCGCTCATGCCCTGGACGCACGTTTACGCGCCGCTTATCTGGATACCGCAGGCCGTGGCGCTCCTCGTGTTTCGCTATTCCCCTCGCAGGCTCGTCATCGCCTGGCTCGGCGCGCATGCGTCGGTCTGCATCGCGTTCGCGCTGTGGATGCTGAACCTCGATTACGCGATCGAAGACGAATACGTCAAGCAGGCGACGCCCACCTATCGCGAATTCCTCAATGCGTTCAATGTCTACGCGGGGGGAAGGTTCGGCAAGCTCGATCCCCTCGAGTATCTGCCGACGCACCAATCCTTCGATCGCGTCCTCAGCGTAATTCTCGGACTCTTGCTCGTCGCGCTTTGCACGAACTTTTGGCGAGCGCCCGGCGAATACACGAAACGCGATCGCGAAGGCCTACTCTTTCTTCTCGCTTGGTTGACGATTCCGCCGGTTTTCCTGTTCCTCGTCTCGCAGATTTGGAAACCGCTCTTTGTATTCCGATACACGCTCTACTGCTCGCTCGCGTGGTACGTCCTCGCTGGCAAAGCGCTCACGTCGCTGCATTCGCCGTGGGCGCGCTCGTGCATCGCAGCGATGCTGCTGTTGATCTTCGGGAATCAATTGACGGTCCTCGCGAAACCTTTTCGCCCCGACTACGTGGCTGCGGATCAACACATCCGCTCCATTTCGGGCGACGACGCGACCGTCTTCGTACTCAAGAAGTTGAACGGAATCCCCTTCGCATACAATTCCGCGCTCTCGGACGGTCGTATCCACACGTTCGAAGGCCTCGGTGAGTTGTACGCGGCGATGGAACTCGATCTGCAATCTCGCTCGACAGCATGGCTCGTGCTGTGGCAATGGGACGACTTTGCGGTAATCGAGGCCTACCTAACCGATCAGGGCTATGAACTCGATCGTCGAGAATTTAGCGGAGTCCCGCCGCTGGTCGTCTACCGCGTCACGGTCACCTGATAGGCGGCAAACCGCTGTTTGTAGCGCTGCTTTTCAAGCGGCGCGT
>JBGTJY010000347.1:0-1505 GCA_041744855.1 Candidatus Hydrogenedentales bacterium | reverse complement strand
GATCGGACCACGACGATGCTTCTCCTGCCACGCCTCCTGCGCCGCGGCACGCACGGCCGGATCGGCATCACGCGTCTCCGGAGGCATCGGCGGGAAGAAATACGCGCCGTCCTGCGGGATCGACTCCATCAAGACGGCGGTCACGCGCTCGTCGTCCGGAAGATTGTGCACCTGACCCGACCAGATCTGAAGCGCGGCCCACGACACGAATCGACCCAATGTCGAAAAATAAAATCGCTTACGTTTGCCAGAGTTGCGGCGCCATCGCATCGCGCTGGACGGGCAAATGCACCGCGTGCAACGAGTGGAACACCATCGTCGAGGAGCAGGTCATCCCCGCCGCGCCGCACGCCCGCGCTGCCATTGTCTCCAACGCGACTCCACGCCCCGTCACCGATGGCAGCGGCGAAGCGCCTCAACGGTTCGGCACAGGCTCCGCGGAATGCGATCGCGTGCTCGGTGGCGGCGTGATTCCTGGCTCGCTGGTGTTGGTGGGCGGCGATCCCGGCATCGGCAAATCGACGTTAATGTTGCAAGTCGGCCACCACGTTGCTGAACACACCGGCCCCGTGCTGTATGTCTCGGGCGAGGAATCGTTTGAGCAAACTCGTTTGCGCGCGAACCGCCTCAACGCGATGTCCGACGCGTTGCTCCTTCTCACTGAGACGGGTCTCGACGCGATTCGAAGTCAAATTGAAGCCGGCGATTTCGCGTGCGTTGTCATCGATTCCATTCAGTCCGTCTACTCGCCGCAATTGCCCGCGGCGCCCGGTAGCGTCGGCCAGGTGCGCGAATGCGCGAACGAGTTGCTCCGCCTCGCGAAAGGGACCGGCACACCAATTTTCGTAGTCGGGCACGTGACCAAAGACGGCTCAATCGCGGGGCCGCGCGTGCTCGAGCATCTCGTCGACACCGTGCTGTACTTTGAAGGCGAAGGCAAACAGTCGCTTCGCATTCTGCGCGGCGTGAAAAATCGATTCGGCTCGACGAACGAGATTGGCGTCTTCGAGATGTCCGATGCGGGCCTGCGCGATGTCGCGAACCCGAGCGCGCTATTCCTCAACGAACGTCCCGAAGGCATCAGCGGATCGATCGTCGTGCCCAGCGTCGAAGGCACGCGCCCCGTACTCCTCGAAGTCCAGGCTCTGGTCACGCCCAGCAATCTCGGCTCCCCGCGCCGCACCGTCACTGGTCTAAACGCCAATCGCGTTTCCCTCATCCTGGCGGTTCTTGAAAAACGCGCGGGCCTACACTTCTCCAGCATGGACGTCTTCGTGAACGTGACCGGTGGCGTCCGCATCGATGAGCCCGCGGCCGATCTCGCCGTAGCGCTGGCTCTGGTCTCCTCGCTGCGAGATCGGCCTCTGCCGCACGACGCCGCGGCCTTCGGCGAAATCGGCCTCGCGGGCGAAATCCGCGCGGTCGACATGGCGCGCCAACGCGTCGCGGAGGCCGTCAAGTTCGGCTTCAAGACCTGCGTGATGCCGGCCGGCTGCGGGAACGAT
>JBGTJY010000346.1:0-1779 GCA_041744855.1 Candidatus Hydrogenedentales bacterium | reverse complement strand
GGAATCAAAACAGATATCGCTGACGAAACCTTCGACTCCGGCACAGGCAACGACTAATGCGCCATCCAGTCAACGCCGGTCTTTTTCTGCAACGCCGCGAGCACGCCGTGATATAGCGCCGTGACGCCGTCGTCATTGAAGCGCGACGCGATGGTGCCAAATACCGGCATCGATTCCGGCGGATCGCTGAATCGCTGATGATTCCGCTGAAACTGCTTGCGCACGTCGCGCAACGCGTCCGCCGATCCCTTGCGATCGAATTTGTTAATCGCCACGACGTCCGCGTAGTCGAGCATGTCGATTTTCTCGAGCTGCGATTGCGCGCCAAATTCCGCCGTCATCAGATACAACGACGCATCGACAAACGGCACAATGGCCGCGTCGCCCTGGCCGATCCCGGCGGTCTCGACGATGATCAAATCGAACGCGCTCGTCTTGAGCACTTCCACGCATTCGCCGATCGCCGCGTTCAGCTCGCCGCGTTCGCCGCGCGTGGCAAGCGACCGCATATACACCCGGTCGTTGCTGAGCGAATTCATCCGGATGCGATCGCCCAGCAGCGCGCCGCCAGTCCGCCGGCGCGTGGGATCGACCGAAAGCACCGCCACGGTCCGCTCCTTGAAATCGTGGAGAAATCGCGTGACCAACTCGTCCACGATCGAAGATTTCCCCGCCCCGCCCGTGCCCGTGACGCCCAGCACCGGAATCGTGCGCGTCTTCGTCGTGCGGAGATCTTCCACAAGCCGCGCGAATAATTTCGCGTCTTCGGATTTCGAAGTCTCGACCGCCGTAATGTAATTCGCGACCAGCAGCGGATTCGACGGTTTGAGCATCGCCGCCTGCCCAATCACGGCCTCGCAATCCGGCGGGTGATCGATGTCCTTTAACAGGTCGTTGATCATCCCCTGCAGGCCCATGCGGCGGCCGTCTTCGGGAGAGAAAATCTTCGAGATGCCGTAGGCCTCGAGTTCCCGAATCTCGCGCGGCACAATCGTCCCGCCGCCGCCGCCAAACACTCGGATGTGGCTGGCGCCTTCCTCGTGCAGACGGTCCACGATGTACTTGAAAAACTCGACGTGCCCGCCTTGATAGCTGCTGACCGCCACCGCGTCGGCGTCTTCCTGCACTGCGGCGCGCACGATGTCATCCACGGACCGATTGTGCCCGAGATGGATGACCTCCGCCCCCGACGACTGCAGAATGCGCCGCATGATGTTAATCGCGGCGTCATGGCCATCGAACAAAGAAGTTGCCGTGACCACGCGAATCGCGTGCTTCGGCGCGTAGGGTTCCAATTGACGGGCTACAGCGGTCATTTCAATATTGTACTGAAATCACCGATTTCCCGCCAAACGCCCCGTCGCATTTGCGCGAATGTGGGTTAATTCCGAATAGCCGGAAGCGCTCCACAAATGGACCCGCTGTGAAACCCGATCTCTTCTTTATCCAATGCCCGCGCAAGCTCGTCGGGTCCTCCCTGAAACAACTCGCCGCGCGAATCGACCACGCACTTGCCCGCGTCGTGTGCAGGCAGCGCGTTCACGATGCTGAGCGCCGTTGCTCGCATGGCATGCCACCGCCTGGATTGATCGGCCGCCGTAGGCCGTGCCCCTTCGAAATCGAGACCCGCCAATTCGATTTCCGAATAGCGCGCCGTACGCGCTGCGTGCTCCAGGATACAAGCAGGACTGAACGCCGGATCTTTCCCGCTCGCAGCCCATGCGAGATAGCCAAGCGGTTGAATTCGCGAGTCGCATTGCAAGACATCGACCCAATCCC
>JBGTJY010000345.1:0-4544 GCA_041744855.1 Candidatus Hydrogenedentales bacterium | reverse complement strand
CGATTCGGCGACGAGGTCGTAGTAGAGTGCGTAGAGGAAGTAGTGGCCGTCGAGTTCGTCGGAGCTGGTGTCGCTTTTCCAAAACCATTGCCCGTCGGCGCTTTTAGGCCAGCGCGGCTCGTAGACTTTCCATAACTTGTCGTCCTCGGCCTGTTCCCGCCGATCGCGTTCGATGCGGCCGATGTTCGGGTCGGGTCCGCTGGTGGGCAGGACGGTGCGCGCGACGTAACCCGGCGGCGGTGCGTGTTCGCCGCCTTGCGTAACCGAGCCGAGAAACAGCATGGCCTCGAACGCTTTCGTCGCACGCGCTTTCGCTTTCGGGTCGCGCGTCGCGGCGTACGCGAAACATTCGCCCGCGCCGTACATACTCGTCCACAGTCCGTCGTTGTCGCTGTCGTGTTGCGTGACGTTCTCCTTTACGCCGGCCACGGGCAGGCCGACCTCGAGCACGAACTCATAGTCCGTGCGCCGGTGAAATTGGTCGATCTCGTCTTCGTAGAATTTCGCCTTTTCGGCTAGCGTCATCGGCTTACTATGAATCGCGCCGATGCCGCCCGCCGTCGCGAACCATGCTGTGTCGCCCGCGATCGCGATCGCGCGCACGTCGTCATTCGGCAACCAGCGCCGGCCCTGGCGATATCGAAAGTCTTCACCGTCGAAATAGATCGCGCCGCGCGTCGTGCCGAACCACGCGGTGCCATCATCTAGCGCGGCCACACACGTGAAGTCGTTGAACGGCAGTCCGTCGCCGCCATCGAAGAGTTTCCACTCAGACTCGTGGAGCACGCCGACACCCTGCGGACTCGCGAACCAAAGGCGTCCGCTCGCGTCGAAGTCGACAGCGCGCACGTCGTTGACGGCCCAACTGCGCGTCGCGTCAGCGGGGAAGAGGCGCTGCCACTTGCCCTCGCTCTTTGAGAAGAGACCGCTCTCAGCGGCGACGGCCATTGAATCGCTGGGCCCCTCGGCTACATCGCGGATTTTGGATATATCGCCGATCAGCACCATCAGTGCGGCGTCGCTAGCTAGTCGCGAGGCTGGCGGCGTGCTGAAGAACTCCAACGCGGATCGTCCGTCCGCGCCGGTGGCTTTTTTCCACGTCCCGTCAGTGAGGACAAATCCACCCCCGGCCGACAACGCGAAGAGTTTTCCGTTGACGTCCGCGATGTCCTGGACATCATCCGACGGCCCGCCGGTGATGAACTGTTCGCTGACGTGTTGCGCGAACGTGCCGACGCGGACGGGCGTGGTTGGCGCATCTTGCGCATGCGTAGCGCCCGCGGCTGCGATCGCCGCGATCCAAACCCACACATAATATCGACGGAATTTCATCGGTCCTCCTCCAAATCGCGGCGATTCACGCTCAACCCAAATTGGCATCCTAACGAATGCGCGGAGAGACGCGCCACCGATTTCAAAAAAATTCTGGCGCTGTGCTACGATGAGTACGCGCCAATCAGTGGGGGAACTACGTATGCGAACTTTGACGGCGCTACTTTGTTTAGTGCTCGGTGGTCTTTGTTTAGCGCTCGGTAGTCCGCTCGCGGCGGATGCGCAAGGCGTTCTGGGGGACGTGCTCGCGGGGAAACTCGTCAAGCCTGTCGTCGGGCAGTGGGCGTGGTACAACCTTGTCGATGCCGATTCGCAGAAGACATACCTGCTACGGCAGGCGATCGTCGGCGAGGAAAAAGTTGGCCGCAAGACGGGGCATTGGCTTGAGGTCGAGATCGTGCCCGATATCGGCTTTCCGAGCGTCTACAAAATGCTGCTGACTGGACCCGCGAGCGACCCGAAGAATGTGCATCGGCTGTTGATTCGTCAAGGCGACAGTCCGGTCAACGAGGTGCCCGTCGATCAACAGGCCGCCGCGCCCGCGAATGACAACGCGAAGCGTCGATCGCAAGGCGACGTAGACATTGAGACGCCCAAAGGCGTGATCAGCGCGGAGCACGTGGTCGTCAACGAAGGCGGCGCGAAAGTCGAGTTGTGGCTCAACGATTCCGTGCGGCCGATGGGCATCGTCAGAATGCACGGGCCGCAGGGCGAGTTGACGCTGCGAGACTACGGCGATGGTGGCGAGAACGCGAAGAGCCGGCTCGATATGTTCGCCGGGAAGGAAGGCAGCGCCGGCCGCAGTATCGAGGTCGAGTCCGGCGTCGTTGGGGAGCCGAGAAAACTATCGCCGCCGCCCAACTCCCCATCCAAGAGCGCGCCGCTATGAGCCGCCTACTGCTGAGTTGCGCGGCGCTGGCCGTGATAGTTGGGGCGTCGTCATGCAAGACCTCCGCGCCGATGGAACCGGAGGTGGCGGCACCCCGCTCGCAGGCGGGCGAATTCAAACCCTCGCAGGCGATCGCGGGCATTGCGTCAATCGACGCGCGTTATCCGGACTTGTTCGCGCCGGAGTCGTTCGCTGTTTGGGTTGGCCCCGAGGCGATGGCCGCGAAAAAGCAAGAGAGTGTCGCGGCGGGCGAGACGATCGATCCGTCGCTCGAAAACGCGGCGCAGGTCATCGACCAGAATTACTACGTGTTTGAATGCCGCCTCGAATCCGTGTTTTCGGATACAAGCGTCGCATACGACAGCGTCGGCCTGCGCGGTATCGACGCGTACCTGACGACGCCCGAGGGGTACCGCGTCCCGCCGATTCAGAAAATCATCGCGGGTCGCGCCGACGAAACGCAGTCGGGCGCCTTGAAACGTTTCGGGCGCACGAACATCATCGTTTTTGCGAAGCGCGACGTATTGAGCCAGGGACCAAGCGTCGCGCCCAGTTCGCCCATCGTGCGGCTTGTGCTCGAGGGTCACAATTCGACGTTTTATTTCGAGTGGCTCAACGGCGGCCCGCAAGCGGCGCCGAGCGATCCGAGCGAATTCGATCGCATCTACGCTGGGGCGAAACTGGGATTCAACGAGTTTTATTCGCGCCTGAAGACGCTCGTGCACGTCTTCGATTGAGATCGCGGAACGAGATTGCCACGGCCGCGCACAATTTCCAACGGCGCACGGCCTCGCAATGACCGGGAGGGGAAGCGCGCGCAATGCCCAGTTGCGCACAATTTCCCACAACCCGCGGCCTCGCAACGACCGGGAGGGGAAGCGCTCAATACCCAGTTGCGCACAGGGGCGCGCGGCCTCGCAATGACGGTGGCGGCTTACTTGCCCGTTAGCGCGATGTTGCGCCGATCCAGGCCAAGGTACGGATCGATCAACTCGCGAACGCCCGTATCGTGGAGTTCGTTCATCTGCGCCACGATTTCCGCGTTGTCTCGCGTTAGACTGAATTGCTCGGCCGGATCGCGGTCGATGTCGAACAGCAATCCCGGATAATTGAACTGCGTCTTAGTGCGAAAACTCGGTATGAATGTTTTGTAGTACGTCTCGACGACGAATTTCCACTGCTGCGTGCGGATTGCCGCTATCTTGTCTTCGTTAAAGAAATACAGCGCATCGTGCGGAGATTCCCTCCCGCCCAACCAAAGGCTGTAGATGTCTTTACCATCGATTGCGCGATCGGTTGGAATCGTCGCGCCCGCAAGTTTGGCAATCGTGGGCAGCAAATCCGTGTTCATCGAAATGCCGCCGGAGGTCACACCGGCGGGAATCACCCCCGGCCAACGCGCGAGGAACGGCACGCGAACGCCGCCCTCCCAACTCGATCCCTTGCGATCGCGATACGGCCCCGAGCTACCTTCGTACCACGGGCCGTTGTCGCTCGTGAAGATTACGAGCGTCTTGTCGTCGATGCCAGATTCTTTGAGCGCATCGAAAACGCGGCCCATGCTCCAGTCAATCATCTCGACGACGTCGCCGTAGAATCCCGCGTTGGACTTTCCTTCGAATTTCGGCGAGACGGCTAGCGGACTGTGCGGCATGCTGTGCGCGAAGAAAAGGAAGAAGCGCTCGGTTTTGTGTCGCTCGATAAATGCGGCCGCCTCCACGGCGTACCGTTCCGTGAGCGTCGGATGATCGTTGTTCGCTTCGATCATCGTCTCGCCGCGATACAGCGGAAACGGATTCATGTCGTTGCTGTAAGGAACGCCGAAGTATTCCTCGAAGCCCGCGTGCGTCGGCCAATAGGGCGGCTTATTGCCAAGGTGCCATTTGCCCACCATGCCAGTGCGATAGCCCGCGTCGTATAGAATTTCCGCAATCGTGATTTCCTCCGGCACGAGGCCGCCCGTGTTCTGCGGAAACACTACGCCCTTCGCGAGGCCCATCCGAATCGGATAGCGGCCCGTGAGCAGCCCCGCGCGCGAAGGCGTGCACACGTTGGCGCTCGAGTAAAAGGACGTAAGCCGGACGCCTTCCCGCGCCATGCGATCGAGATTCGGCGTCGCGATGCGCGTGGCGCCGTTCACGCCGATGTCGCCGTAGCCGAGGTCATCGCACAGCACGACGATGACGTTTGGGCGTGGGGCTTGGGCAAGGCAGAACGACGCACTCAGCCCAAACACGAGCGTCACTCGAATAATGAGCATCAGCACGAACTCATGCAGGAATTGGTGAACGGGGCGGGACTCGAACCCGCGGCCACCGGATTA
>JBGTJY010000344.1:0-2586 GCA_041744855.1 Candidatus Hydrogenedentales bacterium | reverse complement strand
TTCGCCATCTCCGCCACAATCCTGTTGCCGAACCTGTCCTATCCGCTCATCGATCCCGATGAGACGCGTTACGCGCAGATCGCGATGAATATGAACGAGTCACGCGATTGGGTCACACCGACGCTCGACAGTGAAGCGTATCTCGACAAACCGCCGCTGATGTACTGGTTGACCGCGACGAGTTTTTCGATTTTTGGAAATAATCAAGCGGCCGCGCGGCTACCATCGGTTCTGGCTGCGTTGGCGACGATCATGACGGTGTTTGGGCTGGGGCGAAGACTGGTGGGCGACCGCGCCGCGTTGATGGGCGCAATTTCGCTGGCATTGTGTGGCGGTTTTGTCTTGGCGGGCCGCTTCTTGATACTCGATTCGCTTCTCGCCTTCTTTGTCGTCGGGAGTTTATTGGCGGGGTATATCGCTGTACGCGAAGACGATCACCGATGGACTTGGTGGATGGTTTCGGGCGTACTCTGCGCACTCGGGGTGCTCACAAAAGGACCGGTGGCGCTCGTGCTCTGCGCACCGCCTTTGGTTGTCAGCGGATGGTTGCGAGCCGACCAAACCCGCACCCGTTTGGTTCATTGGGCCGCCTTCACAATCCCGATGATTCTCGGATGCGTGCCGTGGTATTTGGCCGTTTGGAAACTGAACCCAGAGTTCGGCGACTACTTTTTTCTGAAACACAATCTCGAACGGTTCACTCAGGGGTCGAACCACGAACAAGCGTTCTGGTTTTATCTGCCAGTCTTGTTCGCGGGCATGTTCCCCACATCGTTATTGTTGCCATCGCTGGGCGTTTTCCTGATGAGTCGTTCGAATCGCAAACGTCGATTGCGATCCAAGGATCTCGGGTTTTTGTTCTGTAGTTCAATATGGATTCTGTTATTTTTTTCGATGGCCAGTTGCAAGTTGCCGACCTACATCCTGCCCGCGATTCCGCTGCTGTGTTTGATGATGGGGTCGATGCTTGACCACACCATCTTTGCACCGGGAGTTCCCAACCGCATCGCCAAATACTTGAAACCGTTTCCACAGCGTGCCTCCGCGATCCTCGTTCTCGCCTTCGTCGTCGTCGCCTCCGCTGACGTTTGGTTGCGTGGTTCCATCGGCTGGACGACAGCGATTGCTATCATTGCGTGCCTATTCGTGATAGCAATCATCGGGACAAGTTGGAATCGTGAGATCGCGTTTTCACAAACGGGCTGGGCGTTCACGCTGGCGGTCGCAATCGGGGTTTTAGGGTTCACCGCCGGACGTTTTATCCCGACGGCATCGACGTTTCGATCGATTCACGCCGGTGCCGCGTTGATGTTGGACGAACATCCCGATGCGATGGTTGTGTTCTTTTGCGAAAAATCTCACGCGTTCAAACTGCATCTGCCGAAACAAAAGGTTGTGTTTTTTCCAGAAGACATGAAAGACGAGTTTGTAAGTTTCATCTCGCACCACCGGCGAATGCTTGTTGTCACCCGCGACACGTCAATTGCCGAAACGCGAGAAGCACTGTCAAAAACCCATGAACTCGTCGGCACCCGCGTCAACAAACGATTGTACTGGGCAACGCCGGTTCAATCGGTGGCGTCGGCGAGACTCGTCGGTCGCGAGCATCGCTAAGAGGGAGGCCACTGTGAAATCGCTACTTGCGTTTGCAATGGCATGCCTGTGCAGTCCGTTCGTTGCTCGACTGGATGCCGACGATCGGTTTCGATTGGTCAGTGCCGACGAGTCGATATCGCCGGACGACAAACCTGCGATCTTTCGCGACGCGAACCTGCTGCTCGACGAGACGGCCCAGCAGTGCGAAGAAATTTGTCACACCGTCGCTCATCGAACCGCAGTGACCGAGTCGGCGGACTGGCATCTGTTGCCGGAAGGATTGCTTTGGCATTCCTACCTAGCCGGTCCCCAGGAACCTCGTATGTCATTGCTAATTTTCAATGACACGCGAGACGGAATCTTCGCGGACGCGACAGTCGGAGGCCGGTTCGGAGTGCTTCGGTACGGAACGATGGATCCGGTCCATCCAAGTGGCTGGCAATGGGACATCGAGGGCGCCGTTATCACTCGCCTGGACTTGCGAAATTCCGAAGATGTCGAGTCCATGGACTACCGATTCGGTACCGAAATCACCGCCGCCGAAGGACCATGGGCGATGAAGTTCGGCTACTACCACATCAGCTCGCATGTCGGTGACGAATACATGGAGCGCAACCCTATGTTCGCTCGTATTAACTACGTGACGGAATCATGGGTGATCGGTGGAAGCTATCGAGCGTTCGATACGATCCGTTTGTACGGCGAGATGGCGAACGCGTTTCACGTATCGGGTGGCGCGAAGAAGTATCAGTTTCAAACTGGCGCCGAATACACCCCTCGCGCAGTCGTCCCAAAGTATGGTGGTCCGTTTGCGGCGATCAACTTTAGTTTTCGCGAAGCGGTCGATTTCGATGCCTCGACAACCGCGCAACTCGGCTGGTCTTTCCAGGGAACCGAGTCGCAGCGTCGCTTTCGCGTAGGGGCGCAATACGGCGACGGTCCGACTAGCCAGTTCTCGTTTTTCCAACGCCGCGACGAGTACATCGGTTT
>JBGTJY010000343.1:0-2552 GCA_041744855.1 Candidatus Hydrogenedentales bacterium | reverse complement strand
GACTACGTCAATCAGAATTTCGCCGAGAATTACAAAGGGCCCGAGAAAGGAACGCTCGTTGCCGTTCCGGCCAAAAGCCCCAGCTACGATGCAAACGCGACGATTCCCGCGAAGCTCCCGCCCGGCTCGAATATGAACAAGCAATTGCCCAGGCCGCGCCAGGTCTTGAATATGGCCGAACGAGGCGTGGACGAATCGGAAACGACGTTGATTGCGCTCGGCGATATGGCTTTCGATAGCCCGTTCATTTTCGGTGAACCCGCACGCTCACTGCAGATCAGTTGCAACACGTGCCACAACAAGAGCATCACGAATCCGCAATTTACGATTCCGGGACTCTCGACGCACGCGGGCGGCATGGACGTCTCGAATTCCTTCTTCGCGCCGCATGCGAACAACGGCCACTTCGACCCCGTGGACATCCCCGATCTCCGCGGCATCCGCTTCACCGCGCCCTATGGCCGCAACGGCCGTTTCGGGTCGTTGCGCGAATTCGTTCGCAACGTTGTCGTGAACGAATTCAATGGCCCAGAACCGAGCCCCGCGATGCTGGACGGCATGATCGCTTACATGAACGAGTTCGACTTTCTGCCGAACAACTATTTGAATCGCGACTGCACGTTGAATGAATCCGCGCCGGAATCGGCAAAGCGTGGCGAAATCCTTTTCAATAAACCGTTCGATGCGATGAACAACCAAAGTTGCGCGTCGTGTCATGTGCCTTCAAATCATTTCCTCGACGGCATGCGCCACGATATCGGCTCGATCCCGTCGACCAGCGAATACTCCCGCGACGGCGCCATGGATACGCCGACCCTCCTCTGCACGAAATACACGCCGCCCTATTTTCACAACGGCAGCCTGCCGACGTTGCGCTCGGTCGTCGAATGGAAAAACGGTAACTACGGTCTGAAACTCACGCCGCAGGAACTCGACGATCTTACGGCCTATCTCGACTGCGTCGGCGATGGCGTGGACGCCTACGAAGACACCATGCTCACGCTCGAAGCGGAAATGGAAGAATTCAGTTTCTTCTTGTCGTCGTATGAGTTCCTGAAACAACGCGGCCTGCCGGACCTCGAACAAACTTTGTTCCGCACCGTCGCTGCCGAAATCCAGGCGCACAAATGGGACGTCCAGGACATGTCGCAGCTTCCCGTGCTGGATCAACTGGCCTCGCTGATGAACGACGCGACCGAGGCATCGCTTGAAGGGGACCGCGCCGAAGTCGACGCCAAGGTGAGCGAATACCGTGCGCTGTATGAGAAAAATAAGGATCGGATTAATTGAAGCGGATAGCGAAATTTGCGGGTTTTCAACCGGATCGCTACCATCAGCCGTGGTCGTTCCTTTGCGAA
The DNA here is from genome assembly GCA_041744855.1 of Candidatus Hydrogenedentales bacterium. Taxonomy (GTDB): domain Bacteria; phylum Hydrogenedentota; class Hydrogenedentia; order Hydrogenedentales; genus JBGTJY01. The sequence goes on along the minus strand of JBGTJY010000343.1, from coordinate 1,194 downwards.
CCCAACGGAGACTTGTAGTGCCGTCTTTTAATCCATCCAGCGGACAACAAAAATCGACGAGTACCTCGCTGGAGCAGTACATCGAGGCGATTGCGGACCTGTTGACCCGCGACAAGGTTTGCAGCGTCAGCGAGATCGCCGAGCAGGTGCAGGTCAGCCGTCCCGCGGCATCGCGTGCCGTGCGCGAACTCGCGGGGATGAATCTTGTCGATCACAAGGCCTACGGATACGTCGACCTGACGCCGCGCGGCCAGTCGCTGGCCGACAAGCTGACGCGCCGGCACGAGACGCTCTACGGATTTCTCAAGAACGTTCTCGGTTTCGATGACGACTGGTCCGATCAAGAGGCCTGCCGCCTCGAGCACCAAATCGGCGACGACCTGGCGGATCGGCTGTTGTCGCTCACCGAATTCTTCGACGCGAACCCAGAGGCGCTCCGTCGCTGGGAACGCGAACGCGGCAGGCAGCGCGAAGAGTAACCCCCGCAGGCTGGAAGGCTGCGCTATAAATCAAGAAATCGAAGACGCGTCATTGTAGTACAGCCATCCTGGCTGCGCGCGTCCCCACATCGCTTTGCGATTGCCCACGCAGGCCGGAAGCCCGCACTACAAGAAATGTCGCGTCTTTGTAGTGCAGCCATCCTGGCTACCCTCTGCGTCCTCAGCCATCCCGGCTGCATTTCGCACTTACACCTCGGTTCCGCTATCATTTGGGCGGTCGGTGGGGGGAAGTCCACGTTCCTCAATTTGGGGGCTGAAACGCTGTTCGGTGGCAGCTGTAGTGTAGACAGTTGGCATGGGCGGCGGGCACGGGTGCAACATGGGGCATGGTGCAATTACAGGGCCGGTCCTCGTCACGGGAGCCACAGGATTCCTCGGCGGGCACTTGGTCCGAACACTGATTTCCCGCGGGCTCGAAGTCCGCGCGACCGGACGCGATCTCGCGAAGGGTCAGGCACTGCAATCCGCCGGCGCCGATTTTCGCCCGGTCGATCTCCGCGATCGCGCGGGCATGATCTCGGCCTGCGCGGGCGTCAACGCGGTCGTGCACTCGGGTGCGCTCTCGAGCGCGTGGGGCCGCTACCAAGATTTTTATGACATCAACGTCCGAGGCACAGAGAACGTGATCGACGCATGCAAAGTAAATCGTGTGTCGCGCCTCGTCCATATTTCCTCGCCGAGCGTCATGAGCCGG
>JBGTJY010000342.1:0-1962 GCA_041744855.1 Candidatus Hydrogenedentales bacterium | reverse complement strand
GCATGGATCGATTCCCCAAAAAATCATCGCCGGTCGGCTTAAGCGAGCGGCAGATTATCTTACCCCCTCTCCCCCCGGTACTCCGGGGGGAGAGGGCTGGGGCTTAGTTTTTACCACATCTCGATGTGGTTATCGGACGAGCGGCTTGGTAGCCGTCGACCATGGATTGGAGTTTCATCCATCCACGCCAGAGGGTAATCCAACCGGGAAGGCCGTCGCACTTGCGATTTTGATGACCTCCCAAGCGTGCCACATGCATGTAGAACGCCTTGACACTCGGCCTTTTTCCCAGCCGCTTACCATAGTGAGCGGTCAGGACTTCGACGTAGACCGGATCGACAACTTCGGTCGCCGGCCGGGTTTCGGCGTCGGGCGCCCGTGCCGCGTCACGCAACGCCAACAAGGTTGTGGCCAGCGTCGAGATCACCGCGATCGCCGGCTCCAGCGCTTCAATCGTATCGAACTGCATCGTCTCGATGCCGCAACCGGTCTTCATCCCCTTGTGATATTCCTCGATGATCCAACGTTTTTCGTACCACTCGACCCGCTCACACGCGTCAGCAAAAGTCTCGACGGCGACATTCGTCAGCAGGATCCATTCCAGCGGATCCTCGCCCGCAGGTGTGTTCGGCTCCCACACGCGGACAGCCCAGAGTTCCAGCGGCTTCTCCTCGTATTCGCCCAGTTTCTCGCCCGGCGGCGCAATGCGGACCTTGGTGAACGACACATGGACCGTCGTTTCGCGAGCCGTGCGTCCGGGCGAAGCCTTCACCACCAAAGCACGCGTTCCCACGCAGGGCAGATGGCGGACCGCGTCGAACAAATACTCCTCGCCGGCGACCGCTTCGTCCAACTTGCGGTTCTCTTTGGCGCGCAATACGAAGTGACGCCTCTGTGTCACTTCGTAGGACATATACTCGAACGTGTCCGACAACGTGTCGCTCACGTCGACGCAACGCACGCACGCCGGAGCCGGACCACTCGCCTGGGCGCCGCGCGGCCACAACCGACTCTCGCGATCGACGCGTTCGCGGCTTTGCTTCGTCGTTTCCCCCTTGGGCCTCTTGGCCCGATGGTGCAAAATCTGCGATGTCAGGCCGAGCGTTTCGCCCGTGTCGGCACGCACCGCCAAGCTGTTGTGGCAAATATAGCCCCGATGCGTGCCTTGGCCGATCTGCCCCAAACGCTCTTGCAACGCCTTCAGCGTCGTGTAGTCGAGTTCCGTCGCGTCATGCAGAATCAGCACCGTCGGCTTGCCGCCCGAACACGATGCCGCCGCCGAAATCACCGGCACATTCTCCGCCGAACCGAACGCCGCGATGCGGCGCCGCGTTTCGTCCGCGTGGCTCTCGATCAAAACATCGTGCGTTACTTCCTCGCGATTCACCAATCGGTAAAAAGCCCGCAGCATCTTCGGCTGATTCAGCTTGTCCGGCAATGTGCCCGCGGGATGTCGGCACATGGTGTCCACGGCGTCCACCAGGCGCCGCGTGCGCCGCGCATCGCCCAAATCCACGCCGCCGAAGTTTCGCTCGCCAAACGTTTCAATCGCGTCCATGCCAGTCCCCTTGAAAGATTCGACGCGGGCGACCCCCGCGGCTCATCCTCCATCATGCGGCCCAAGGCAAGAGCGCCGGTATTGTCTGGCAGATCGCAATATTTACAACGCCGCGAAACTGCATCGAATTCAAGAAACAACGACAGCAATGGACATCCTTACAAAACACTCGACACCAAACGGACACTCGTATTCTCGCAAATACGTTCCGTTACTTGTGGTAAAAACTAAGGGTTGGGGTGAGGGGGATAGAATCCCTCGCGGAAAGATTGCGATTATCGCGGATTCATCCCCCTCACCCCCAACGCGGCGAAGCCGCAATGAAGAATGAAGAACGAACAACGAAGAATGAAGAATGACCGAGCCTCACTTCGGTTCTTCGTTCTTCATTCTTCATTTTTCGC
>JBGTJY010000341.1:0-12053 GCA_041744855.1 Candidatus Hydrogenedentales bacterium | reverse complement strand
CATGGCGTTCGTCGAGCCGCGGCGTACGAATCCGTTATTGCCGAATAACTTCCAAGACGGCGGAATTTCGTTTGGATCGACTCTGGGCGGGAATTTTGGCCCTGCGTTCAACCCCACCACTTCGCCCGATCCGAACGAGGTCCTAGAGAATTTCCCCGGGGTGCGGGCGGTGGACTTTCCGAATGCGTTCGAGCCGTGGTGGCATGAGCGGTTCATCAACCGGAACAACGTGAAGCCGTCGCGTAACGGCATCGAAGTCCACGACTTGGTGCTGACGTACAACTCAGACAACAACTTCGCCAAATTGACCGCAATTACGGTTGGCGATGGCACGGTGTTTCGCGGCGATTTCGTGGGGCCGATTTCGTTTAGCCTCGACAACTTGGATTTGCAATTCGAACCATTCCGGAACGTGGAACCGACGTATTTCGATGCGTGGATCGATCCGTTCCAGGTTTTGCGGCAGCATTTCTTCGATTTGAATTCGGTGGGCGTGACGCAAGATCGTTCGGACGCTTTCTCGATACCTCACGACTCTCAGTATGCCCATCAGTGGTCCTTCGAGTCGGTGCCGTTCTTTAACGTGTTTTTCGATGGCGACAATCCGACGCTCTCGGATCGACCGCGCTCGAATCTTTTTCCGGTTCCGCAAGTCCAGCCAACGCTGCCTGCGTTTAATCCTCAACCGCCGGTTTTCGATCCGAACGCGCCTCGCATTGGCGCGTGGCCGCCTCAGTTCCCGCCGCTTGCCGGCAACATTGGCCCGCTCGAAGGGGCGGCGCCGAATGGATTTGTGAGCTTTTTTTCGAATGGGGCACTGCCGGACGATCCGCGGGACGACGAGTTCGCCTTTACGGTAGCAGGTCAGTCGTGGGCGCAAAACCAGTTCCAGGGCGCTTGGTTGATCGACCAAAAGCAGGGCAAGTACCGCATCCTGAGCAATACGAACAATACGTTGATCGTCGCGAACGGGCAGTCGATTGCCGCGTCTCAGTTCCGATTGGGTCCTACGCCGTCGGGCAGTTCGTGGCTCATTGTGTCGGACACGTTACAACCCTATCAGTACACGCGCATAACGGACTGGCCGTTGCAGTACAAGAGCGGTGGTACGGGACGCGCGGCGCGCATTCTCAAGCAACACATCGATACGCCCGACCCGGCGATGGAGCTTCTCGGCTTTGACGGCCAAACGGCGATGCTGGGGATCAATCTTGTCGGCGCGGACGACATCATCATCAATTCGGTCGACAACCAACGGTTGTTCCTCGAGCGGATAACGGTGGCGTTCTGGGGTCCGGATTTCGATCCGCGGCGGGATTTGCAGTCGCTGGAGTCGACGGGAACCGCGGTTAACTCGGGCCTGTTGCTCTACGAAGACGCGGGCAGCGCCACCGCGGACGGCAGCAACGTGGTCGTCGGCGATGGTGTGTTCGGCGGCGTGATGGGGGGCGATGAGATCGTGCCTCTCAACGCGCTGGCGTGGCCGCTGGAACCGGAACTAGTCGATATCGATGGGGACGGAATTCCGGACGATTTGAGCGGCGACGGGAGGTTGAATCCGCCAGGGATCGGAATGCCGGCGGACGACCTCAACGACGACGGCGAAATCAATAGCCTGGACGGCCTCGACCTTGCGTGGGTAGCACGGTTGATTCCGGACGATTCGTGGGTGGTGCCGTTCACGGATTCGTCTTTCAACGCTATCCCGATCAATTTGCCGTTCGGCGGGTTGAGCGTGGGCGACCCGGATGACGACGGCGAGCCGGACGAGGAAGAACCGGCGCCGATCATGGCGAGTGCGCTCTCGAGTTACACGCCGCCGGCGAGCAGTATGACGGTGCAGCAACTTCGAGGGACGATGGCCGGCGCCGTACCGCAGACGAAGGCGGCTACGAAGGCATTGAACACGGTAACGAACGAAGGTGACGACCTATTCGTCGTCGTGCAGACCTCGCGCGAAATCGAGCGCTTCCGGCAGTTCCGGGCGTTTATACCGGCGCGCTTGCCGGATCGCACACCAGCCTCGGAACAGATTGCCGGCATCGAGATGCGGCCGATCAACTATCCGCGTACGGGGAGTTTCCTGAAGAGCAATCCGGAAGAAGGGCCGGTGCAGGACTTCTACGGGCACGACATGATCGAGGCGAACGTGCCGGCGTCGGTCGTGGACTTGGTGGAACCCGGGGAGACGATTCAGCCCGGCGGACCGGCTGTCGCGATGTTGGGCATCGATGTGTCGACGAACCGGGGCGATGCTGCAATCATCGATTCCGGCACGACGGGCGCCGCTGGCCCGACCGATTTCACGTATGTCACGCCATCGCACCCGAACTGGACGGGGCCGGCGCATGACCCCACCCAAGTTGTCGATCAGTGGCTCGTCGGTCTGAATCGCATCGACGGGGACCCACCGCGGGACAATGTCGATCGGGTTGAAGCCTTCCGCATCGTCGATTTCAACGGATCTACGTTGACGCTTGCGGGCGGGCGGCCCCGCGAAGGGCAGTGGATGGTGGTGAAGGACCCGACTTTCCTCGAGCAAGTGATCGTCGAGTTGTACGATGCGGGCAACGATCGCCAGTTCAACATCGTGCAGGACTTGCTGCCGCTCAATTTCGAGAACCCGGCAGTCGGTCTCCGAAGCGGTGTTTCGATCTATCGCGACAACGATTTCAATCCGGGTAACGTCAACGGGGAATTCGACGCGGGCGATATTCCGATTACGCTGGACGATCCGCCGATTTTCGTGGGTGTGGTGGGCGAACCCGATGCGCAGGTCAAATTTACCTTCTCTTCGCCGGGCACCGATCACTTGGCGGGCGACGAGCAGATTCCGTTTGCCAACCAGCGGCGGCTTCGGCAGATCATTCCGGAGTCGTTTGGCGTGAATCCGGACGACCCGGATTTTGGGCCGGACTTTTTCGTGGTCGTGCGCCCGGCATTGGGCATGCAGTTGGGCGACGACTTCGCGGCGGGCATTGTGTCGTGGGGACCGAACACGCCGACGGAACCCGACCCGGATCAGTTCACGGATCCGACGGTGGCGAATGCGCAAATTCTCGCGACGGATTTCGATATCTTCTCCGAATTTCCTTGGGGCGCGCGGGGTCTGGGCTTTATCACGTTTTTCAAGGAAGCGCAGCGGACGAGCTTCTGGACGTGGGACAAGGTGTTGCAGAAGCAAGTGGTCATCGAGGAAGCGGACATCAGCCAGGACCACCCGGGCGTGTTCGAGCGGAACAATTTCGATCGGTACTGGGTACGGTCGACGACGTCCAAATTCGGCGTTTCGGGGGTCCTCACTTCCGAGCCGCCGATTGTGGTGGATTTCGTCGCCGTGCCGACGCGCGCCGTGGTGGACCAGAGCATCGCGTTCGAGGATCTGACGACGCCGGCAAATGTCGTCGCGGAGTGGTTGTGGGATTTCGGCGATGGCGGGACATCGACGGACGAGAACCCGGTTCATAGTTACGCCGAGCCCGGGTTCTACACGGTGTCGCTCACCATCACGACCGTTGCGGGCACGATGGCGACCGCGACCAAAGTAAATTACATCGAAATTTTGCAGACGACGCCGTTCGCGGATTTCGGCGCGATTCCGCCGTTGACAGGCATGCTGACCTGCGACGTGGAAACGCAACAGGATGGGTTCACCGTCCTATTCCAGAACCGGTCGGTCGCCGGGCCGAACTATACCGCGGAGGAATTCTTCTGGGAATTTGGGGACGGTACGGTCGACGATACAGACACCCCGAATCCGAGCCACACGTACCGGGTTAGCGGCATATTCGACGTCCGTCTCACGGTTACGTTCATGCGCGTGAGCGGATCGGGGCCGGAGACGATCACCGATACGCGGCGCATCGACGATTTCGTCACGGTGTTGCCGGCCGATCCGAATCGGGTGGATACGGACAATGACGGCGTTTTCGACGAGTGCGACCGCTGCCCGGAATTCCCCGATGGGAGCGACGCGGACATGGACGGCGTTCCGGACGGCTGTGACGTTTGTCCGGGTGAAGACGACAACCTTGACGGCGATGGCGACGAGATACCGGACGGCTGCGATATCTGCCCGTTGGGCGATGACACGATCGACACCGATGAAGACGGCGTGCCGGATGCGTGCGATATTTGCGCGGGCGATGACGAAATGGATGAGGACGGCGATGGCGTTCCGGACGACTGCGACCGGTGCCCGGGTTTCGACGATACCATCGACAGCGACGGGGATATGATTCCCGACGCCTGCGATACATGTCAGCTTGGGGACAACTGCGCGAATGCAGTATGTCTCGCGGATGGCATTCCTTTCTTTGGGACGACATTGGGTGCGACGGACGAAGACATCTGGCATAGCTATACCCCGTCGATTTCGACCACGGTCGTCATCAACACGTGCGGCGACGGAACGGACTTCGATACAACGCTCGAAGTCTTCACGACGTGCAGCCTGGCATCCTTAATCGCGAGCGACGACGATACGTGCGGCGTGAGTTCACAGGTTTCGGTCGCGATGACGGCCGGCGTGACATACCTAATTCGCGTGACCGGATTCGGGGGAGATGTCGGCGACTACGAGTTGCTGGTGACGGGCGGACAGGGCGTGTGCGGGCCGAGCGAGAGTGACAGCGACGGTGACGGCGTGCCGGACGAGTGCGACCTGTGTCCCGGGGCGGACGACAACATCGACGAAGACGACGACGGCATGCCGGATTGCGCCGACCAGGGCATGGCGACGTTGACGGTTGAGGACTCGATAAGCGCGGGCGACTTCGATCGCAATCAGCACGCGCTGGTGCCGTTGATGGACTGGATGCCGCTGTTCAACTTCAACATGGCTCCGGACAACGACGACCCGGCTGACGGCCCGGTGGCGATGCGGATTCTGGAATCGCTGACCTACAGCATCATCTTCGATCCGGATGCGGACGACCAGCCGTACAATGCGCTCTTCCCGCCGATAGTCAGCGATCTGTTGGAGTTCGGGTTGTTCCAGGAAGGCGGCGATCCGGCGGAAGACTTTACCGGCGCGTTAAATCCTGGCGACACGTTGTTGTTCACGTGGAGCAACACGGGCGCGCCGGTGGGCCGGTTGATCAGTGATGCTCCGGGCAATATCGTGTACGAACTCGATTTCGTCGGGACGGGCAACGAAACGGAGCCCGATTTCCCTGTGCGCAGCGGTCTGACGACGGACGGGCAGTCGTACATCGTCGCGATGCGTACCTCAGCAACGTGGATAAGCAAGATCGGGCTTGCCTATGAAGTGCTCGACGCGCGGATGTTCCCGTTCCCGCTGGATGACATGGGCGACGCGGAAGATTCGTACGAGCCCAACTTCCTCGACGGCGAGGCCTTCGACGAGGTGGGTACGGCATATTCCTCGAATTTCGAGGTGTATGACATCACGGGCGGCCCGCTGGACAAGAGCGCGCCGGATCCCGATTTCTCGAATCCCTGGAACTATCCGATTTCGGTGTATACGCCGCAGGCGGAATTTTCGCGGCCGCGTCCGGACCTTGGGCAGTCGCTGTTCGACTTCGTGATTGGCGAAGCCGTTCAATTGCGTGAAATTCTTCCGCTGGACGGTTGGGCGGGATTGGTTGGAATCAACCTCCATTCGTCCGCGCCGCCCCTGATTGGTAACCGTTCAGTCGTCTTCCAAACGGACGAGGATCCGCCTCAGCCATTGGTCGACTTGCGTGAAGTCAACGTGGTGTTTACCGATATCGGCGCCGATCCGTTTGGACCGGAAGGCAACGGTGGATTCGATCCGCGGTCGGGCCTCGAGCCGTTCTTCGATCCGATCGACGGCTTCGATGTTGGACTCACCCTTGCTATCGGCGAGGATTTCGCCTTCAACGGCGCTTGGGTTTGGAACGACACGAACAACAACGGGATTTTCGATCCCCCTACGCCGAATGCCGATGGCGGTGCCTCGCTGGTCGATTTGCCGGTCAATCCGGACCTGATTACGGGCGTGAAGCCGCAGTGGGAGTACATTCCGTTCCCGCCCGATGGGGGCGATCCGTGGTGGAAAGTACGCCTGCGTTTTAGCGGCGGCTCGCGCGGTGAGTTCGATGAGTTGTCGGGCTTCGTGGAGAACATTCCGGAAAGCGATTCGTCTGAATTCGAAATGGAAGGGTTTGAAGTCGGCTGTTGCGGCCTCGAGATACCAGACTATTTCGTCGTGGTGCGCACCGACAGTGGCTATCGCGACGTGTCGCTCGAACCCGGCGACGGTACGGGAATGATCCCTGGCGCGGATTTCAAGGCGTTTATCGAGCCTCGCCGGTTCAATGCGTTGACGGGGAATTTCGACGGCGGCATCCATCTGGACAGCATGATTCCGGCTTCGGATTTCTTCTGGGAAGATTTCCCGTGGCAGAACGATCCGCGTTGGCTGAACATTGAGCCGTGGTGGCCGGAACGCACGCAGGATCAACAGCACACGAAACCGGTGCGCACGGGGGTGGAAGTGCATGACCTGGTGATGCTGTATAAATCGCGGAGCCAATACAGTCAGCCAGCCGATATCCCGTTTGCCGGCGATACGTTTGTCGATCAGTGGCTCGATCCGTTCGGCTTATATGCCGGTCAATTTACGAACCCGCGCGAAGTATTTCTTATCTTCTGGGATATTTTCGTTATATTCAGCCTTGAAGATCTGGTCAATGCGGGCCAGTTTTTTAATATCTTGCTGACGAACGAAGGAAACGAGGGCAGCCACGAGGCATTCGAGACGGTGCCGTTCCGGTTGCCCGGCGTGGATTTCCCGCCGTTCGGCCCGCGATCGCAATTCGTCCCGGCCGAGGCGTTGCTGCCACTGCCGACGCTGCCCACTTTTGAGACGTGGCCGGCGACGGCGGATGCGCAGGACTATCCGCACTTCACGGATTGGGAACGGGAAGATAGGCAAGCGCGATTGCTGCGCCAGAAGGTCGATTCCGAAAGTGAAGTGACGGCGTTACTCGGTATCAATTTGGCGGGCAGCAACGATCCGGAAGTCAACCGGGTGAATCGCCCGGTGCTCGATGAATTGTATGTGGCGGTGTGGGGTCCGACGTTTACGCCTTCGGACTTGCTTCCGCTCGATCCCGAGGGGGACAACATCGACAGCGGCGCGATGCTTTGGGCGGATTCGCTCGATATTGGATTTGTGCCGGGTGAGGGCGTCCTCACTGGTTTACCTGACGGCGTGTTCCGTGGTTTACCGCTTTCGACGGCGTTCCTCGACGATCCGTTTCTGACCGATTTGCTCCTGCCCGTGGCGAATTTGCGCTGGCAGAACGCGCCGGAGCCGATCGACCTCGACGGCGACGGCCTCGCGGACGACATGGACGGCGACGGCATTGTCGACCAGCGCGACCATGCGTGGGTGTTGCAGTTGACGCCGCAATCCGCGCTTCCGATTCCGCCAAATGACCAGGACAACGCCGGCGCGCCGACGATGTTGCCGGATGGATCGATTGACCCGACGGGTCCGGTCGATGCGCACGGCGACGATCTATTCTTCGTGGTGCGCACGTCGAAGAGCATTTCGCGCTTCGAACAATTCCGCGCGGTAGTTCCGGCAACGTTGCCGAGCCGTCCGGAGGCGTTGCGGCCCGCGGGCATTCGCATGTCGCCGCAGGGTTCGGTGCTGGCGAGCGCGTTGTACAAGTCGCATCCGGAAGAGCAGGTCGCGTTCAATTTCTACGATCACGACATGATGCAGGCGAACATCCCCGTGAATATCGTGAATTTGGTGCCGCGCAACACGCAGATCGTCGCGGGTGGCCCGGCCCTGCCGGTATTCGGCATCGATATTTCGACGAACCGGCCCGATGGAACGATCGAGACGGGGACCGCGGGCACGGGCGGATTGCGTTCGTTCGTGGATACGGCGCGGAGTTGGCCAAACAACGCGTTTGCGGGCAAGTGGCTCATCGACGCGCGCTTCAACAGCTTTGAGATCGTGAGCAACACGGCGACGCGGTTGACCTTGCGCGGCGGCACGCCTGCGTCGGGGGCTTATCGCATCGTGCGCGAACCGTCGTTCCTCGAACAGATCATCGTCGACTTCTACCGCGCTTCGCCGACGTCGGGATTCCGGTTGTCCGCGGACTTGTTGCCGTTAAGCAAGGATCAGCGGACGAGCGGTGTCGCGATTTATCGCGACAACGATTTCAACGCGCAGAATCGCAATGGCGTGTTCGACGCGGGTATCGATATTCCGGTTACGTTGGACGATGCGCCGCGCGCGATCGGTATCGGCGGGCGGCCCGACGCGCAGGTGAAGTTCGTGTTCTCCTCGCCGGGTACGGACAACTGGCCGGAGCCGTTGGTCGATCAACCCTCGTTGCGGCAGTGGGTGCCCGATACGTTCGCGGGATCGGCGAGCGATCCGTTCTTCGGACCCGATTTCTTTGTCGTGATCCGGCCTTCGAACAATATCGAAGAGGGTCACGATTTCGGCATGGGCTTGGTATCGTTTGGTCCCAATACGCCGACGGAGCCGGACCCGGATACGTTCACGTTCCCGGCGACGCAACCGGCCGACGAATTCGCGAAGTTCTCCGAATTTCCGTTCGGGAACCGCGCGCTCGGGTTCATCACGTTCTTCGAAGCGCCGCCGACGCGATACTGGTTGCGCGAGGCGCGGGCGTTTCAGGAGCCGGAACCGGACTTCGTGAATTGGGTGCGCACGACGACGAGCAAACAGGTGCTCTCGGGCACGTTGACGGCGCGCGAACCGATAACGACGCCGAATTCCATCGAGGTGGATGAGATTTCGGTGACGCAGATTCCGGCGGTCATCGACGACGACGATCCGTTTACGTTCGTCATTCGCGGGAGCAATTTCGGCGAGAATCCGACGGTGGTGATCAACGGGTACCTCGTCGAGATCATCAGCTCGACGGACACGGCGATCGAAGTTTCGCTCCGCAACAATCCCGGCGTGACGCCGACCGAGCCGATCGTGATCATCATCACGAATCCGGATACGGGCGAGACGCTCACGTTGGACGGCGACATTTCGTTGACCGGCGTGCGGGCGACTTTGATTGAAATCTTGGACGTGACGCCGGACGAAGGCATGAAAGGCGACTTCCCGGTGATGGTGCGCGGCGTGAACTTCAGCACGCAGGGTCTGCTGGAAGTGTCGTTTGGCGAAACGAAGATGCCTATCCTCGATGTGCAGCCGTTGGGCGAAACGCTTGCCGAAGGCACGGGCGGCACGGCGGTGGACCAAGTGACGTTCCGCGATATTTCTAAGGCCTGGGCGGGCAACGAATTCGCCGGCCAATTCCTGATCGACGGCATGAACGGCACCTTCGAGATTTTGGCCAACGACGCGACGACCCTGACGCTTTCGCCGAGCACGCGCGTGCCGGTTTCCGGAGCGTATGGAATCTACGACAGCGAGGAAATCGGGGCTAAGGTTGGATTCCCGAACGGCGGTTTGCCGAAGACGGGCGCGCAGGACGTGACGGTGCGCAACCTTTCGCCGGCGAGCGGCGGCGTGTTGGCGGAAGACACGCTGCTTTCGGGCTTCATGTTCGTCGACGATCCGGCGCGGCCGTGCTTCATCGCGACGGCGGCCTACGGATCGCCCCTCGAGATGGAACTCGATACATTCCGCGCATTCCGCGACGGCGTGTTGCTAAAGTCGGCGCCGGGTGTAGCTCTAGTGGAGACGTACTACCGCGTGAGCCCGGCGATCGCGGAGCGTGTCGCGGCGCATCCGGCGCTTGCGTGGCTCGTGCGCGCGGTGCTTACGCCGGTGGCGTGGAGCCTTAAGTATCCTCTGATCGCGGTCGTCGCCGTTTGCGCTTTGTGTGCCGCGGGATGGCTGAGAATCAAAAAACTTCAGAGAAACAACGGACGCCGGGTTTCCGGTATGGTGTGACGAAGTAATGAATCCGATTGAACGTAGGCAGACGATTCAATTTCCGGCCCGCGCGATGAAACACTTCATCGGCGTCGCGGCGCGTGCCATGACGTCGTTTGGAATGGCGTCATTTGGCATGGCGGCGTTTGGCATCGTGGCTTTTTTGGTCGCGCCGAATGCCGGGGCGTTTTTTCCGATCGGTGGTTCTCCCGTCGATCAGTTCCAATTGCGGTTTATCCGATGGCAGTTTTCGGACTTCGATCGGAATCGGGATGGCGATGTGAGCGGGCCGGAAGACGGCATCGATATTACGTACGAAGGCGGCGATTTTGGATTCACCAACGCCGAAATGGACATCCTGGACGATGCGTTCAAAGTCTGGGAAGACGTAACGACCGCGTATCCGGCGTTCCGGTTTACTTTACCTATCGTGGACCCGGTCAGCGCTGGCATTCAATTGGACGGGTTCAACTTAGTTTCTTTGGAATCGGGACTCGAGGGTGACCCGACTGCGCCCACCCTCCCTGATGGCGTGCTCGCGCTGACGATCATTCAGTTTTCGCTGAACGACGGTTTCCTTACGTCGCCGGACGGGCAAGTGACGGTGCCGGTGACGGGTGGACGGATAGTCGAAGGCGACATCATCGTCAGCGCGGAGGAGCACCGTTCGGCGGGCGTTGGCGCGGAGGCTGCGTTCGAACTGAAGTCGACCATGGTGCACGAGATCGGTCATCTGCTCGGCTTGGACCATAGCCCGATGCACAACCTCGAGGCGACGCTGGGGCCCGGGGGCGAACCGATTCTGGTTGAGAGTCCCGCGATTTCGCTTCGGGATGCGAGCGGTGCGTTGGTCAGTGTCGGCGTTACACCGACTATGTTCCCGTTTTCATTTCTTCTCGATGACGGCTCGGGCGAGGTGGTGGACGGCTTGCAAGACCTTGCCGTCGACGACATCGCCGGTGTGACGTTTTCGTATCCGCGCGAAAGCGGCGCGGGCGACTTTTTTACGATTTCAGGCGAGGCGCGTTCCCAGGTGCGACCGGGGTTTGCGTCGAGGCCGATTCTCGGCGGTCATGTCATTGCCTGGGTGGATGGCGACGACGACCCGGTAACGTCTCGCGTGCCGCTGGTGAGCACGATGACGGGACTTTACGTTTACCGCACGGAGACGCTCGAGCGGGGGCAGTTCGACCTGATTGGCTTGCCGAAGTTGTTGGAAACGATGGGGGTCGACGCACCATTCGAAGCGAACTATACGGTGACCCTGGAGCCGCTGAACGAGACTACTTCGATCGTGGGGATGGGCGCGGAGGACTTCGATTCGACGCATACGTTGCCCGGGGATCCGGGCTGGGAAGGCGTCGAATATGACGAGTTTTTCCAATCGGAAGTCTTTCATCGGGACGGCGGTTTTTTTGGTAGCGAAAATTACGACGCTGGCACGGCATTGACGTTCGACGATTACCGCCGGGAGGTCGTGTTGGCGGCGACTGGCGAATCGCTCGATTCCGTACTTTTCGGCCGCCCGATGTTTGGGGACGAGAGCGACGTTTGCCCGTTGCTGGTGATCGAAGAAGCGGCGGGCGTGATTGTTGCACCGACGATGTTGCGCAATCTGCGCGACAACTGGTTGTTGCACACTGCTGTGGGCGCGGCGTTTGTCGACTTTTACTACAACGGCGCGCCGACAATGGCCGCTTATTTGATCGAGCATCAGGCGCTGAAGGCGGTGCTCGTTCAATCGGCGTTGGGGATTGAGTGGTGCGTGACGCATCCATTTGCCGCAGCGGCGTTCTTGCTTTGTGCTATTGGCGGGATTGCGATCGCGCGGCGCGTGCGGCGCAATCGAATTCTGGCCGCTGGATCGGCGGTGCTACTGCTGTACGCGTTGTCGTTCATCGGAACGCCCGGCGCGCACGCGGCGCTGCGCTTCATGACGGACGCGGAGTTGGCGGAGTCGGCCGACGTGGTTGCGGAAGTGCGGGTGGTGCTGGTCGAGTCTCGATTGGTGAACAACGGGCAGTCGCAACGCGTGTTCACTGATACGCTGATCGAAGTCGTCGACAGCATGAAAGGCGATTTGAACACGAAGAGCTCGATCGATCTGACAATGCCAGGCGGCCGCGTGGGAAGCATCCAGACGAAGGTCTCGGAATTGCCGCAGTTCGAGGAAGGG
>JBGTJY010000340.1:0-4761 GCA_041744855.1 Candidatus Hydrogenedentales bacterium | reverse complement strand
GGTTGGGGAGTCGGACTCGGGAGCGGTTGAGGATGTCTCGTTCGGTGTTGGGGCCGTGGGGTGTCCAGTAGTGATGCGCGCGCTCGGCAGGAATGGGGGCATCTTCGCGAAGACGTGGCGATCGCCGAACGCGTGGTAGCGCAGCAAGAGCGAGAAAAGATACCACCATGCCAGGAGTTTGGCGGCGCCCGCGCCCAACACGACGGACTTCAGGTACATGTCCTCGATGTACTGCGAGCGCACGACGAGATAGAGCAACGTGCGGCCTTCGGAGACAGCAGCGGATTGCGGGATTTCGAGGAACGCGAGAATGGCGAGGAACATGGCTTGAATCGCGCGGCTTTGCGCTTGGGCCGGAGTGAGCCCCGATTCGATGCAGCGCCGGCGGACGAAAACCGCGAAGAAGATCGCGAACCCGACGGTGATTACGAACGACGAATTGACGATCGCGTTTTGGGTCGGCACGTTTGCGAGGTAGCGCAGCGCGATGAACACGGGTTCGGGGACAAGACCCGCGGCGAAAAAAATCGACCACAGCGCGAGGGTGAGAAAGTCCCAACCGTTGACGCGTTGATCGGGCATTAGCGAGATCCGCCGGCGAAGCGTTGGCGGCGTGTGCGGGCGATGTGCATTACGAAGCTATCCGGGTCGAGGGATGAATTCGGGGAGGGCGGCGCATCCGCGCCGGGCGGCCATGCGGCCACGCTGGGATATTGGACCAAGCGGCGCGGCGGAAAATCAAACGCGCGCGCCCGGAATGGACCACGGCGACCGATTTTCGCGCGTTGCGAGCGTCGCGGCTTCGGCGTCGTCAACGATCGATTCGGTGGCCGCGTCGAAGCTCAGCGTGCGATTGAGCAGCGTGGCGATGTTGCCGAGGTGACAGAGGATCGCGCTCTTGTGGCCCTCGACGAGCGGCGCATTACTCGGCGCGATGCCGCGAATCGCGTCGGCGAAATTTTGCGCATGGGCCCGTTCGAGTTCGCTGCGGGGATTTCGTTCGGCCTTTCCCTCGCGCGGATGCACGGCCCACCCATCGCGATCGATGAGCAGCGTGCCCTTGCTGCCCGAGCATTCAACGCCCGAACGCATGCGATTCGAGGTGTATTCGGTCCAGAGTCGTTGTTCCCAGAGCAGCGTCAGTTCGGGATACGCGTACAGGACCGTCTGCGTGTCGGGCCACTCCTTGATGTCGTGTTCGACGAACGCGCCGCCGTGGGCCGAGACGCGCCGCGGCACATCGAGTTCGAGCAGCCAGCGCGCGACATCGAGCCAGTGCGCGCCCCAATTGCCCATCTCGCCCGTGCCCCAATCGCGCACCCAATGCCAATTGTAGTGCGTACGATTCTCGTTGTAGGCACGCATCGGCGCGGGACCGACCCACATTTCGTAGTCGAGGGTCGGTGGCGGGGCGGAGTCGGGAATGCGCGCGATCGGTTCGCGCGTGTGTGTGACCCAGGCGCGCGCGAAAGCGACGTCGCCGATGCCGCCGGCCGCGATGAAGTCCTTGGCGTCGCGAAAATGTTGGCCGCTGCGCTGTTGCGTGCCGACGTGGACGACGAGATCGGGGTGGCGTTGTTGCGCGGCCATCATCGCGCGGCCATCGCCAATGTTGTACGACGCCGGCTTCTCGACGTAGACGTGTTTGCCCGCGTCGAGCGCGAGCACGGTCATCGCCGCGTGCCAGTGATCCGGCGTGGCGATCGCCACGGCGTCGATGCTGGGATCGTCGAGACAACGGCGGAAATCCGCGGCGATTTTCGGCGCCGTGGGGAGTACGCCGGCCAGGGCCTGCATGGCCTCGTCGAGTTTGGACGAATCGCAGTCGCAGAGCGCGGTGACACGGAGGTTTTCCGATGCGGAAAAATTCTCGGCGAGTTGTTTGCCGCGATTGCGGCAGCCGATGATCGCGACGTTGATGGTTTCGAGCGCGGAGGCGTTGGCGTGAGAAGTCGCGGCGATGGTAGCGGCGGCGCTGGTTTTGAGGAAGGTTCTGCGGGTCAATCGGGTCATTGCCGGTACTTCCTAATTTCCGTCGACGGTGCCTTGGCGTTGTGGGCCTTGATCGAGCGGGCCGCCCTCGATGATGACGAAATCTTCGGGGGTCGGATTGGGCGAAAGCGCTCCCATAAGTGTACCAATATCCAGCAGGGCCTGTGTGATGAGCTTGTGGCCCGCGCCGACGCCGACGTAAGTGTTCATGACGGCGCCGTAGCCGCGCGCCACGGAGTCCTTGATGGTCGGGAAATAGACGTGGAATTCGTTGGCATATCCGACCAAAAAGGTATTCTTGATGGGCGAATGCGTCTTGAGATCGAGTTGGAGCTGCACAAAAAGTTCGCCGGGCATGGCGGCAAACGCCAGGTCGTCGTTCAGAAGGATCGTTTGTACCGGCACGGCGAGATCGGGCGGCAGCTTCGCGAGGTACTTGTCGTAGAGCGCATCGCTGACGATGCCGCGCAGGGTCTTTTGATTTTCGGGCTTGGTGAGGTCCCAGCGCGTGCCGACCTCGACCGAACTGTCCATGACTTTGATCGAGGGCGCGGCGGGAACGGCAGTTCCGAAACTGTTGAGCGCGTGCACAACGCGATAGCCGGCGGTACGGCCGACGGTGCGCATCGATTCGATGCCCCCCTCGCTGAGGGGAGTCTTGTCGAGGTACGGATTCAGGTCGCCGCAGCCGCCTTGGAGGAATAGGCATTCCGCGCCGGTTTCCTCCTTGACGACGCGCGCCATTTCGCCGACCCAGTCCGCCGAGTACTCCTTGTTGTCCCACGAGAGCACGACGGGATGGCAGGCGTAATTGACCAGCAACGCGATGAGCTTGCCGTCCGCATCGGCGACTTTGATCAGGCCCGCTTCCTGGTCGACTGAGCCGAGTGGGATCATTTCCGCGTTGCGCCAGACCATCATGCATTGGCCATCTTCGAGAATCTTGCGTCGGTTGTGCGCGATGTCGATGGTCGTGCGTCCGATGCCGATTTGCGCCGGGCGGAGACTCTTGGCGGCGGCTTCGATCGTATCGCCAATCTGTTCCGTGATCTTTTGCGTGTACGGCGCGTCGACGTCCATCGGCGGGGCTTGATGGGTGTGAGACGCAGTTACGAGGACGTGAAAGATCCCGGCGGATTTGGCGCGCTCGCGGATTTGGTCCATGTGTTTCGGGAGCGGCGGGCGGCCGAGATCGAGCGTGACGATCGCCAGTGAGTCGTCGCCGGTGCGCAGGACGAGCGCGCGCGCATACAGCGGATCGAGTACGCCGGTGGTAACGGGCGCGCTGGCCCCGTAGCCCCAGGTGATGAGTCCGGTTTCTGGGGTGACGTCGGTGACGGCGACGCCGGCCTCGAATGTTGCTGCATGAGCGGAGGACGCGATTACACAAACGATGGCCGAAAACAGCTTCATGAAGCTCTCCGCATTGGTTGCACGTTCGAGTAGGGTATCAAATGGCGGCGGGTCTCAGATAGGAGGAAGGCGGGCGTTGGGGAGCCGATGACGATGACGATGACGAACACGATGACGAATATTGACAAGGGGAACCGCGCCCGGGGAGTGGATGCCGGACGCGGTTCAAGTGGGCTGGGAATGGCGATCAAGCCTGGAGTGTAGAGCTGGATTCGCTCCGACTACGGAAGAGAGCGTGTCTTCCCGGAGTTAGGGCTGGGGAGGCGGTGGTCCCGGAGGTCCGCCGGGGCCTCGGCGTTCGCCTGGCATGCGGCGCTGCATCGTGGTCTCGGTCTTCCACTGTTCGAGCTGCGCCGCCGTGAGGTATTTCCCCACGGCCGTGTCGAGGACATCTCTACGCGCCTTTAGTTGATCGCGCAACGATCCAGTTGGGCCGTCTTGCAGCATCTGTTCGGCCTCGATCGTGTATTCGTGCGCGAGTTCCATCGCCGCGGACTGCTGATCGCCCAAATTGAACTTCTTCAACGTGAGCGCCATCTGGTCCCATTGCCGGCTGAATCCGCCGAGCCTGCGAACGGCTTCGGTGGTTTGAGATTCGTTCAGAAAAGCGGAGATGGATTTCTGAAGCGAGGCGCGAGCTTCGTCGATTTTTTCCCGGCGCATGCGTTCGATTTCGCGGACACGTTCGGCATCGGGAGCGCCGTCCTGCCGATCACCGCCCCGGGGGCCACCGCCCCGTGGTCCGCCCAGCGCATCCCGCATCGCCATGCCGTGATCGCGCCGCGCTTGAACGTATGCCGCGGCAAGTTTCGTGGATAGATCGGGGGAAAGTTCCAATTTCCTGGCGACGTGATTCGCTTCGAGATTCCATGCCTCTTCGGCTTGTTCCGGCGAAAGCATCATGTCGGGACGTTGATGCGGGCCTGGTGGGGGCCCGCCGGGATGCGCTCCGGGTGGTGGAGGCGGCAGAGGCGGTTCCTGGCCAAATGTCGGTAGTGCGATTGAGAGGAGGAGTGCGGCGGTCGCATAGAGGCTGGCACGCGAAATCATGGTGGATGTCACCTTTCGTTAGATGTATCGTGAGAGTCGATGGACGCTGCGCAGAATCCAACCCAGCATACCGATGGGGACAGCGTATCGACGATGCTACGCTGTTCGATGCTCGCGCAGCGCGAAATCGTCTGCGGTCGGTGGCTTCATGAACCGTCCGAGAAGTTTGTGAATCCCGACGAGGCCTTCGGCATAGAGTCGTTCCGCCGCGCCGAGTCCCGCGTAGGTCGCGACGGTACCGCCGTAGCCGCCTGCCGCCGCGTGCGCGATGGGCGGGAAGTAGGCGTGGTAGCCGTTGACGTAGCC
>JBGTJY010000339.1:0-2475 GCA_041744855.1 Candidatus Hydrogenedentales bacterium | reverse complement strand
ACACCAAAAATAAAAAGCCCCGGACTGCTCTGTTCATTCGAACTCGGTCTCAAGCTCGGCGCTGATGCAGTCGGGCGGCGTCACGGTCCGGGCGAAGGACTTTTGTGCAGTTGGCGGCGCCTCCGGCAAATTCAGTCCGGCCGCCCAGACGAAATGCACTGGCGTATCCGACCCGTTTGCCAGCATTGCCATGCCGGCCAAGACAGGCACCTGCAGCTCCGGCGTGAACGGCGCATTCGGTTCGGGAAACTACACCTTGTCGCCAGGACGCTATTGCGGTGGATGGAAACTCGCATCCTCCGCAAACGTGTCGCTCAACCCAGGTGTCTACGTGTTTTCCGGGGGACCTTTGGCGATCTCCAACACGAGTCGGATCGCAGGAAAGGACGTGACGATCATCTTCGTCGACGACCACTCTTATCTCGACATGAGCGGTGGAGCGGACATCGAGATATCGGCCCCCAAAACCGGCACCTACGCCGGTATCGCGATCGCGCGCCGGGCAGACACCACGCCGAGCAAGCCGATGAAGATCACAGGCGGCGGCACGGTCAACATTGTCGGCAGCGTCTATGCCCCGTCTCAGAACGTCGTGATCACGGGAAACGGGCAGATCGGCATCGGTTCAAGTCAGTTTGCCATTGTGGCCGATACGATCGAGTTCACGGGCAGCAGCACCATCGATCTGAACATGACGGTCAACTCGGATTTCAAGACAGCGGGCTATTCCGACAAGACCCTGGCCGTCGGCACGACGCCCAGATTGACCGAATAGCAGACAGCGATGATTTTCCAACCGAGATCCAGGGCGTCATTCATGAAGGACAAAGACGGCACCACGGCCGTCGAGTTCGCGATGATCGCCTTCCCGTTCTTTTTCATCATATTCGCGACGATCGAGACGTCACTGATATTCGTCTCAGAACTGGCGCTCGATCACGGCGTTAAAAGAGTTCAGTCAAGAATTGAGACCGGTGAGCTTCAGAAGAATAAAACAAGCGAATCCGAATTCAGATCACTTCTCTGCCAAGATGCAAGTTTCATAATCGACTGCAGCAAAGTCGTTTTTGATCTGAAGTCCTATGATGATTACGCGTCTGTACCTGTTGCCACGCCGTTGAAGAACGGCGATGTCGATTCGACGGGTTTCGGTTATGCGCTGCCGGCCGCAGATAAGATCGCGGCCCTGAGGGTTTTCTACAAATATCCCATGCACGTCGACTTTCTGAGAAAGCTCAACACGGGAATGGCTGACGGAAGTCAGCTGCTGGCGGAGATCGCGACGTTCCGAACCGAGGCATTCTAGCGGGTCATGCTACAATTCCTTCGATCCACGGCAAGCGGAACGTTCGAACGACTGGCGTGCGGCATAAGCAAGTGCCAGCGCGTATCCATCGTTCGAGACCGGTCTGGCGTAGCGGCGGTCGAGTTCGCGCTTATCGCTCCCGTGCTGCTGGTGCTGTACGTCGCTGGCTCGGAAGCGGCCACTGCCACGATCATCAATCGAAAGGTTCAGCACACCGCAAGCAGTATCGCCAACCTGCTGACGCGTCAGACGAAGACAACCGCAACCGAGGTCAGATCGATCTTCCACATTGCCGGCTCGGTTATGACGCCCTACGACAATTCCAGGCTGACCTTGACGGCGACGATGCTCTGGATCGACGCTTCGGGCAACAATACGGTGAAGTGGTCGGTATCGTCCGGTCCGACGAGGGACACGGCCGGGACAGCGGTCACAGTGCCCAGCAATTTTTCAAGCTACCGCAGCAGAGCGTTATTGCTGGTCAAATCCTCGTATCGCTATGAGCCATTCGGCGGATATGGTTCCATGAAGCCTTTTCGAATGGGCGGCACGTCATATTACGAAACACGGACCGGAAAAGAAATCTCGTGTAGTGATTGTAGCTAACCAGAATTGATACGTTTTGGGCGACAGACATTCGCGCCGATCTGACCACGGGTACGTTGCCGCGTTGATTGTCGCGACGGTTTCGTTACGCGACTTGTTCGATCTTCGGCAGCAATCCTGCCCAGATGACTCTGGCAGTTCATCTTCAGCCCCGTACCCGATCGACAGTCGCCGCGTTCATTCAGCGCCGTTCTGAAACGGGTCAGACCCCGCCGGGCCCGCGATCTGGTTCAACCGTTCCAACACCCGCGTCGCACTCATCGCCTTCGCGGTATCGGCCGCAATCATCCCCTCGTCCGACCGCACACCCGCATCGGCGCCATGCGCCAACAGCAGGTCCACCATCTCCAGGCGGTCGAACATCGCGGCCATCATCAGCGGCGTCTTGCCGCCGGCGATCGGGCCGTCGACGGCCGCGCCGTGGTCGAGGAGCAGCCCGGCCACCATTACATCTCCCTTGAACGCGACGCCGGCGAGCGGCGTCTGGCCCCGGGCATTCTGCCGCTCGGGATCGGCGCCGCGGTCGAGCAGCAGCCGGGTTGCGTCCGGGTGGCCGTTGTAGC
>JBGTJY010000338.1:0-6207 GCA_041744855.1 Candidatus Hydrogenedentales bacterium | reverse complement strand
CGCCGAACCATGTGCAAGAAGTTGCCGAGGCCGATGGACGCCGTGTCGCCATCGCCGCTGACACCTATCCCGATCAGGTGTCGATTGGCGAGCGTGGCGCCCGTCGCGACGGCGGACATGCGCCCGTGCACGGAATTGAACCCGTGCGCCTGGTTCATGAAGTAATTCGGCGTCTTGCTCGAGCACCCGATACCGCTCATTTTGGCGACGCTCGTGGGGTCGATGCCGAGATTGTGGAATGCCTTCACAATGCTGCTCGTAATGGCGTCATGGCCGCAGCCCGCGCACAGCGTGGATTCCGCGCCCTTGTAGTCGGTAACCAAGAGACCAATGCGATTGATCTTTCCTCTAGACGGAGCTTCTGGCACTTCGAGCGTATCGACTTCGGGTGGCATATTCCAGTGGTCCTTCGTAGTCTTCTAGAATAAATCGTCTAACCCAGCGCACGTCATTCTGAGCGCCAGCGAAGAATCTCCCTCGCGCGTTGATCCGGGTTTTATTCGAACGGAGATTCTTCGCTGGCGCTCAGAATGACTGATTGCGTAGTTTCGGGATAACTCTAATCCTTCTTGCCCGACGCTAAAACGCCGGACGACATGATTTGTTCGACGACCGTGCCCGCGTGAATGGGCAGGCCGTTGTAGTGGCGAATGCTGATAATCTTCGACGCGAGATCCGGATGTTCCGCGCGGATGATCGCGGCCATCTGGCTGTCGCGGTTCTGATCGACTACAAAAATCGTTTCGTGACGTTCGATGAATTCGCGCACGTGTTTCGTGAGCGGCAGCGCGCGCAGGCGCAGATAATTCGTGACAAGTTCGTGGCGTGTCATCAAGTGATGACGCGCTTCCTGAATCGCCGGGTCGCTCGATCCGTACGCGATAATCCCGATGGGCGTCTTCGCCGTCGCATTGATAATCGGCTCGGGCACGAGCGTGCGCGCCGTGTCGAATTTGCGCGCCAGGCGATCCATATTCGCCTTCCAGTCGACCGCCTTTTCGGAGTAGGCGGCGGTCGCTGTGTGTCCCGTGCCGCGCGTGAAATATGCAGCCTTGGCGTGCTTCGTGCCGGGCAACGTGCGGTAACCGATGCCGTCGCCGTCCACGTCGCCGTAACGTTGGAACCCGTTACCGCGTTCGAGTTGCTCCGCCGTCAACACCTTGCCGCGCTTGATCGGCTTTTGCGGCGGTTGGAACGGATCGCACATCCATTTGTTCATACCAAGATCGAGATCGGTCATCAAAAAGACCAGCGTCTGCAATTGTTCCGCGAGTTCGAACGCCATCATGCCGAACTCGTAGCACTCTTCCATCGATCCCGGCAACAGCAACACGTGATTCGTGTCGCCGTGCGAGAGGTGATACGCGCTCAAGATGTCGCCCTGCGACGTGCGCGTCGGCAATCCCGTGCTGGGACCCATCCGCTGCACGTCGACAATCACCGCGGGAATTTCCGCGAAGTAGGACAAGCCCGCCATCTCGGACATCAGTGAAATGCCGGGACCCGACGTAGCGGTGAATGCCCGCGCGCCGACCCAACTCGCGCCGAGCACGATACCGATCGAGGCAATCTCGTCTTCCGCCTGAACGATCGCATACGTCGCGCGGCCATCGGGCTCGCGGCGGTATTTTTCCATGTATTCGGTGAGGTATTCGCACACGCTGCTGCTCGGCGTGATGGGATACCACGCGGCGACGGTCGCGCCGCCGAACAGCATGCCCATCGCGGTCGCTTCGTTGCCTTCGATGATGATCTTGCCCGTGGTGCCTTGAGCACGCTCGATGCGGAATTGATCCTGCTCCGGCAGATTCTCGAGCGCCCAGTCGTAGCCCGTTTGCGCGGCGTCGATGTTCATCTTCGCGGCCTTGGGCTTGCTGCCGAATTGCTGGTCGATCGCGCGGAGGACTTCTTCCATCTCGATCCCGAGCAAACGCGCGGCAACGCCGACATACATCACGTTCACGATCTTTTTGCGAAGCTGCGTAACGGGGCAAATGTCCACGACGATCTTCGAAAACGGAACCGAATACACGACGAGGTCGTCGCGCTTGAGCCGGCTCTGCATGCTCGAGTTCATGATGAGCATTGCGCCCGGCCGCAATTCCGCAACGTCGTCTTCGAACGTGTCCGGATTCATCGCGATCATGAGATCCGTGTCGGGACGTTGCGCGAGCCATCCATCCTGATTTGCGCGGATGATGAACCACGCGGGCAGACCTTCGATGTTGGATGGGAACAGGTTTTTACCGGCGACGGGTACACCCATTCCAAAGATCGAGCGCAAAAGAATCAGATTGGCGGACTGACTTCCGGAGCCGTTGGCGGTGGCTACTTTGATGACGACGTCGTTTGTGATCGGCGTTCGTTGCGCTGGGTTTGCGGGCGCCTCTTCCTGCTGAGTCACGGCAGATGGCATGACTTTACTCCGGTCATTCGCACGGCTCGAAAGGCCGACTGTAGTCCCCATTCTGTTGCGGTACTGATAATTGCATGTGCGGTACTGAATGCTTCATCTCGCCCCATGTAAAAATACCGGCCCCATCCAACTGGTGGACGAAGACCGATAAACCGATGCGTCAGTTATAGATAGTCGGGACAGACGCTCTCTGCTGTCCTTGCCAGCCCACGAAACCGAGTGTGGTCTGAACGCGGCGTCTTGCATGCTGACGTAAACCTTTCAATCCTACAAATTCGGACTCGTGCTTTGCAAACACAAGGTCCTTTTTCCTTCAACAACCACTGCACTGGTCTTCAACAACAACTGCCCGGGTTAAGTTCCCGAAGCGTCGTCACTTGCTAATTTCGCCCTCGATTCTCTGCCAACCAGGGGGTATTCGATGGCGCCCGTCGTCTTCTGTAGTTTCTAACACGTCTCTCGGCCAGCTTTATGCCGAAGTTCCACGAGTCGTGGTGCGCTCCTCGCTCTCGGCGGAGAGCAACCACTTCGCGGTTTCCGCGTGTCGTTCAAAATCCGGAAGGAGGGCATCCGCACCGGCCTTGGTCAGCCGAGCGCGTTTGACTTCGTCCCAGCCGTGGCCCCTTTTCTCGTCGGAGCAGACCCCCAGCGCCGCGCACCCATATTGCTTGCCGTTGCGCAGCTCGACCGGTCCATCGCCGATCACGAGCACCTGCTCGCCGCGAAGGCCATAGGCCTCGATTAGCTCGCGGAGTACCTTTTCCTTCGAGTATTCCTCGACCGTATCCAATGCGCCCCAGATTTCCCGGAAATAGCGGGCTACGCCCAGCGCCTCGGCCTCTATCTGCACGTCCTCCCGATCAGTACCACTGAAGATGTACATCGTTAGCCCCGCGTCGGCAAGGGCCTGCACGAACGGAACCGAGCCCCGTACGGTCGCTGCCTCGACGGTAAGTTCCCCACGCCGGAGCGCGGCGAGCCGCTGGCTTACCGGCGCCATCAGGCGATCGTTGTAAACCCGTTTGTACTCCCGCGGCGATCGGATTTGGCGCTCAGGAACGAGTCCGTATTCCCGAACCATCGTCACGAGATGCTCCATCTGCACGATGGTCTGGATTCCCGTCGAGGCGTCGATGTACTCCGCGACTTCGCGCTCGATCTCCGGAGTAGCCGGCGCGCCGCCCGTGATCATCTCGATCATGACGGGACCCATGATGTCCTGCCAGCCTTCGCGCAGCAGACTAATCGTGCCGTCGAAATCGAAGAGGGCGTGCGTGAAGGCGCCGCGGCGAAAATCGCGGAGTAACTGAATATCGAGTTCGCCGACGGAAGACACGACAGGAACGGCTAATCGACCATGAACTCGACGAGCGTATGCACGGGATACGGATGGAGCCGTTTGCGGCCATTGAGCGGCGGCAACTCGACCACGAATGCGAGCTCCACGATCTCCGCGCCCGCGCGCTCGACCAGCTTCACCATCGCGTTCATGGTGCCGCCGGTGGCGAGCAAGTCGTCGATCAGGAGCACGCGATCGCCTTTCTTGAGCGCGTCGACATGCAGCTCGAACGTGGCCGTGCCGTACTCGAGTTCGAACTCTTCCTTGATCGTCTCGCCGGGAAGTTTGCCCAGTTTGCGCACGGGCACAAATGGAAGTCCCATGGCATACGCCAGCGCGCTCGCGAAGATGAAGCCTCGGGCGTCCGCCCCGACAATCGCGTCGAGACCCTTGTCCCGGTAACGTTCGTGCCACGTATCGATGACGTGCCGAAACGCATCCGGCCGCAGCAACAGTGTGGTGATGTCCTTAAACTGAATGCCGGGATGCGGAAAGTCGGGAATGTTTCGTATGGTCGACGCGAGGTCCATGGTGGGCTAGCCAAATTCAGGGCGAAGAAAGGGCACGATAACATCGATCGGCGTTGCGTATCAAAGACTTCCGGACGTAGGGGGGTTTGTTTCCCAGGGCCGAAAAAAGTCCTTGACAACTACGATTACATATGTAATTCTTATGCACGAATTACGAATGTAATCAAGGAGTCCGCATGGAACGAATCCCGAATATCTCCGAGGCCGAATGGCAAGTCATGCAGGCGTTGTGGGAGCGCTCGCCCATGACCGCGCACGGCGTGGTCGAGGCGCTTGAGGGCACGGTGTCGTGGAGCCCGCGCACGATCAAGACGCTGCTGAATCGACTGGTGAAGAAAAGAGCGCTCGGCTTCGAACAGGAAGGCCGGCAGTACCAGTACTACCCGCTGGTGACGGCGGACGAATGCGCGCGCGCGGAGCGGCAGTCGTTTCTGCGCCGCGTGTACGGCGGGTCGTTGACGCCGATGTTGGCGCACTTCATCGAGGACGTCGACCTGACCGACGAGGACGTTCGCGAGTTGCGCACGATGCTCGACAAGAAGCGGAGGAGCGGACGATGACCGGCGCATTCGATTGGCTGGATGGGACGTGGCAGGCGGTGCTGCGCACGACGCTCGAGGCCTGCGTGCTGATTGCAGCAATCCGCATCGTGCAGCTCGCGTTGCGCGAACGCCTTGCCCCGCGCTGGCACTATGCGCTGTGGCTGATCCTGATCGTGCGGCTCGTTGCGCCGTGGTCGCCCTCGAGCGCGCTGAGCGTGTTCAATGTGATCCGCTTCGATAGCGCGCAGGAGCCGGTTGTATTCACGGGAACGCCCGCTGCCGCTCAAGAAGTATTCGCGCTGCCACCGTTGGATTCGGAGTTCTTCGTGGCCGAAGTTGTGCCGAGTGTGCCCGCCGAGGTCATTACTCCCGCGCCCACGTTTACTCCCGCGCTGATCCTGCCGCTGCTCTGGGCCACGGGATTGCTGGCGCTGCTGGGGTACGTCGCGGCGCGCAACATCGCGCTCGGGCGCATGGTCAATCGCGGCGAGCCTATTCGCGATGCCGAGGCGTTGGCGGTGTTGGATGAATGTCGCGCGTCGCTCAAGATCCGCCGACCGATCCGTACAGCGATTGTGCGCGGCAACGTGACGCCGGCGTTGTTCGGCGTGTTTCGTCCGAAGTTGCTCGTGCCGGAGGGCCTCGTCGAAACCATGGACGCGAATCGGCTGCGATTCATTTTCCTGCACGAGCTTTCGCACTACAAACGGCGCGACATTTTGGTGAACTGGCTGATGACGTTGGTCAGCGCGGTGCATTGGTTCAATCCCCTGATGTGGTACGCGTTCGCGCGGATGCGCGCGGACCGGGAACTGGCGTGCGACGCGTTGGCGCTTTCGCACACGAACGGCGACGAATCGGAGGCGTACGGCATGACGATCGTGGATCTATTGCAACGTCAGAACGTGTTCCGGCATCTGCCGGGGACGGTGGGCATCCTCGAAGATCGCAAACACCTGAAACGGCGGATCGCGGCGATCGCGCTGTTCAAAAAGAATTCGTATCGCTGGACTGCGCTCGCGGCGATTGTGCTAGCGGCAACGAGCGGCGTGTTGCTCACCGACGCGCAAGCCCGCAACGAAAAAGATCCGCCACAGATGAACGCGGATGAACACGGATTGGAAGATGTCGTCCCGGCAGGCGTCCCTCTCTCCGTCGTCCCCGCAGGCGACCCCCTCTCTATCGTCCCCACAGCCGACACCCTCGCGATCGTCCCCGCAGATGACTCACTCTCTGTCATCGCCGCAGGCGCCACCCCCACTGTCGTCCCCGCGGGCACCACCCCCACTGTCGTCCCCGCGGGCAGTAGGCGGGGACCTGATCTACCTAGCGACTCCGCTCTGCTCATCGCACAAGAGCAACCAGAAGAAACGCCGCAAC
>JBGTJY010000337.1:0-6014 GCA_041744855.1 Candidatus Hydrogenedentales bacterium | reverse complement strand
GCGAAGAATCTGCCCAGCCCGGAGCCTGTGGGAATGGAGATGCTTCGCTGGCGCTCAGCATGACAGAAACCGCAGCGACTTGAACGCGTTGATCCGGGTAGGTGAGGGAGGAACGTCAATGAACGAAAAGCGCTTGTTTCTGTTGAGCTGCATCGCGCTGATTGCTACCGCGATGTCGTTTGCGATTCGCGGCGACATCATGGGCGATTTCGAGGGCGTGTTTTCGCTCGACAAGGTCCAACTCGGGTGGATCGGCGGTGCCGCCTTTTGGGGATTCGGCCTTTCGATTATTTTCGGCGGACCCCTGTGCGACATTTTTGGGCTCGGCAACATTTTGCGCATGGCCGCAGTGGGTCATATCGGCGGCACCTTGCTGACGATTTTCGCGCCGAACTTCACCGTGCTCTTCGCGGCCACGTTGTTGATAGGCATCGCGAATGGGCTGGTCGAGGCTTCGATCAATCCATTGGTCGCGACAATGTATCCCGATCAGAAAACCAAAAAGTTGACCTTGCTGCACGCGTGGTTTCCAGGCGGGATTATCGTCGGCGGATTGGCGGCGTATGCGCTGACGCAGATGGGCTACGGTCAGGGCACGGAACACGGGTGGAAAATCAAGATGGGGCTGCTGCTGATACCGGCGGCGATCTATGCGGTCATGTTGATTTCGGAAAAGTTTCCGCCGACCGAACGCGCGGCTTCGACGGTGCCGTTTTCGGAAATGTTCGTCGAGGTATTCCGGCGCCCGTTGTTCTTAATTATTTTCCTGTGTATGTGGCTGACGGCCGCGACGGAGCTCGGGCCGGGCACGTGGATGGCCAACATTTTCAACGACGTGATGAGCGCGTATGCCGGCGCGGGGATTCTGTTGCTCGTGTGGGGTAACGGAATCATGTACGTGTTGCGGCAGTTCGCGGGCGGCTATGCCCACCGCGTGACGCCGATTGCGTTGATCGCGTGCACCGCCCCGTTGGCCGCGATCGGGTTATTGATGTTCAGCGTGGCCGAGACGCCGGCGATGTGGTTCGTCGCCGCCGCGTTCTTGCACGTCGGAGTGTGTTTCTGGTGGCCGACGATGCTCGGGATTACGTCGGAACGTTTCCCAAAGACAGGCGCATTGGGAATGGCGATCATTGGCGGAGCGGGCAGTATTTCGACGGCGGTGGCTGGTCCCGTGATGGGGAAGATCAACGAGATGCACGGCGCGGACAACGTGCTGCCGATTTGGTCGGTGTTGCCAATCGCGCTTTCAGTAATCTTCGCGGCTATTTATTTCAGCGATAAGGCGCGCGGCGGATACCGGGCGCAAATGGAACGCTTGGATGCGGGCAGCGCGCCGCCGAAGTAAACACGACCAGTACCACCGAGAACGAGAACGCGGACGAAAGCGAACGGAGTACCGATGCGCCTGTTGATTTTCGGGGCGGGCGCGTTGGGGAGCGTCGTTGGCGGACTACTGGCGCGGGCGGGGCACGCCGTCACGTTGGTCGGGCGTGCCGCGCATCTTGATGCCATTGAGGCGCGCGGGCTCCGCATTTCCGGAATTTGGGGCGAGCATCTCGTGCGGGGAATAGCCCTGCGCACGGACCTAAAGTCATTCCCGCAGGCGCACCCACGGCCCTCCGGGCATGCGCACCCACAGCCATCGCCGCAGCCCCACCCCCAGACATCCCCGCAGCCCAACCCCCAGTCATCACCGCAGCCCAACCCCCAGTCATCCCCGCAGCCCAACCCCCAGTCATCCCCGCAGCCCAACCCCCAGTCATCCCCGCAGGCGGTAGGCGGGGATCTCATCCCACCCGGGTCGTTCGATCTGATCCTGATCTGCGTGAAGTCGTATGACACCGCGGAGGCGATCCAGACCGTTGCGCCGTTGATGGATGCGGAGACGCTGGTCTGTTCGTATCAGAACGGTCTCGGGAACATCGAGACCATCGCCGCGCGGGTGGGGTGGGAACAATCTTTCGGGGCGCGCGCCATCTATGGGGCCCGCGTGACGGAGCCTGGGCACGTCGAGGTGACCGTGATTGCCCAGCCGACCGCGCTTGGCGTGTATCGGCACGGTCCGGCGCGGGAACGGGTTGTCGCGATTGCCGAGGCAATGAATGCCGCGGGACTGCCGACGGTCTACACAGACTCGATCGAGACGGTGCTGTGGTCGAAGGTGGCGTATAACTGCGCGTTGAATCCGATGTCGGCGTTGTTGGATGTGCCGTACGGAGCGGTGGGCGAAAACGCGGAAACACGGGCGATCATCGAGGATGTCATTCACGAGTTGTACGCCGTGGGCGCGGCGCGTCACGTGAAGTTGGAGCCAGTGACCGCGGAAGCATACCTGGCTTTTTTCTTCAACGAGCTATTGCCGCCCACGGCGCAACATTACGCGAGCATGCGGGAGGATTTTTTGCGCCGGCGCCGCACGGAAATCCAGGCGTTGAATGGGGCCATTTGGCGCTTCGGCGAGGAACTGGGGGTGGACACGCCGGTGAATCGGACATTGACGCGGATGGTCCGCGCCCGGGAGTTTCAATACCTATCCAAGAATTGAGGGTAGTTGACGGATTAAATATAATATTATTAAACGAAATATAGTGAAGTTGGTAATTGGAAAGGATAGAGCAATGCGAATTCGACACGCTTGGGCGCTAGTGGTTGTTTGCCTGTTCGGAGTAACGGCGCGGGCAACTGAGCATGAAGTTTACGACGCTTGGTTTGGCGAGGCCGGCAATGGCGCGATTGCCGCGGGGGCGCCCGCGGACGAGGTCGAGACGGCGATGAAGCGGATCGGCGTCCTCGACCCCTACGCCGTTGGTCCGGGGTCGTGGGTGTATGAATTCAACGTGCCCGCGGAGGTGCACCTGCGTCGAGCCCAGGAGGCCGATGTGAGCGGCAATAAAAGAACTGCGATTGCGGAATACAAGGCCGCAAATGCCTTCTTCAACGCGGCGCGATGGCCGGCACTTTTTACGCCCGAACGCGAAGCTGCGTACCAGAAACAATTGGCGACCTATTTGCGGCTTGTGGAATACGCCGGATTACCGCTTGAGGTTGTTCGCATTCCATATGAAGGCCGCGAAATCGTCGGGCACCTGCACAAGCCGTCGGGCGCGCCGGCGCCGGTGATCCTGTGGTCCGGCGGACTCGATGGCTGGAAAGACACCGCCATCGAGTTCAAGCAATCGTTGCTCGCCGAGGGTTTCGCCGTGTTCGCCATGGACCTACCGGGCACGGGCGAGAGCCAGTGGAAACTCGAAGCGACGTCCGAGCGCGTTTACAGCCGCGCCATCGACTACCTGAAAACCCGCACGGATGTCGACGCGTCGCGCATCGCACCCTATTTTGGAAGTTTCTCGGGCGGGTTCGCGATAAAACTTGCCTTGCGCGATCCGGATGTGACCTGCGCGGTCAATCATAGCGGCGGCATTCATCTCTTCTATCATCCACCGGTGGATGAGCTTCCGCCGCTGACGACGAGCATAGGCATGCGGGCGACCGCGACGATCCACTCGATGGGAATGGACGGTGCCTCGGTAGACGACGTGAAGTCGACCTACTCGACGTTTTCGTTGCTCAACCAGGGGTACCTGCAGCCGACGCCGAAACAGAAACCGTTGCTGACGATTCACGGCACGGAAGACGGGTTGATGCCGGTGGAGGATGTGTACCTCATGAGCGAGGCGGGCGTCGTCCAGGAGACGCTCATCTACGAAGGCGCACCGCACATGGCCTGGGAACTTGCGGCGGATCATCAGCCCAAGATGATTGCGTTTCTGAAGCGGAACTTTGGGATGGAGTGATATGTCCACAGATTATACAGATTTACACAGATATAATAATTAAGTGCTAAGTAGATTGCTCGAATTGCGGATAAATAGTCTGAGCCAGTAAAGAGAGTTTGGCGCATCGGGGATCCCTTATACATACTGCACGCGGTGCACGGCAATTTAGAGCGATTCAGGCTTGAAATGTCGCCCTAAGGTTGAGCAGGTGGTGGCAGGTCTCGAACCTGCAATAATTAGAGCAACCTTGCAAGGAAAAGATCAGCTCATAATTTACAAATCCCTAGTGGATATATTACTTGAAAAGGAATCAATTGACATGCGCGACAACATCAGACAATTCCTCCGCAACTAGGAACGACCCCTCGCCGTCATTCCCGCGCAGGCGGGAATCTCCCCGCTCAACCGGCGCTCCGTGTTTTGGAGCGAGAGTCCTGCCTGCGCGGGAACGACTCGAGAAAGATGCCACATCATGCGAGAACTGATCTAGGAGAGAGCGATGAATCTAGTGTGTCGACCTACCTCGTTGCGGGGGACGGTTGAGATTCCGGGATCGAAGTCGCACACGATTCGGGCCGTGGCGATAGCTGCGTTGGCGGCCGGGCGGAGCCGGATTCGGCAGCCATTGATTTCGAACGACACGCAGTCGGCGGTGCGGGTCTATTCGGGCTTGGGGGCGACGTTCGAGTGTGGGGATGGCATTTGGGAGGTAGAAGGGACCGGGGGCGAGCTGCGCGCGCCTTCGGGAATTCTAGATGTGGGGAATTCGGGAACTACGTTAAATATTGCGCTGGGGTCGTGCGCGCTCATCGAGAAGGGGACGATTTCGATTACCGGCGATGAGCAGATTCAGCGACGGCCGGCGGGAGCCTTGGCGTCGTCGCTTAACGATCTGGGTGCGCGCGTGTTGGCACTCCGCGGCAACGGGTGTCCGCCATTCGAGATTGAGGGGACCCTACGCGGCGGCGCCACGAAAATCGAAGCGTTCACGAGTCAATTCCTGAGCAGTCTGTTGATGTGTACCCCGTTGGCGCGCGAGGACAGCGCGATCGATGTGCCGTTGTTGAACGAGGCGCCGTACGTGGGGATTACGCTGGATTGGCTGAAGTCGCAAGGTATCGTGCTCGACTACGACCCAGACTATCGGTGGTTCCGCGTGCCGGGGCGGCAACATTACGCGCCGGTGGACCGGCGAATTCCGGGCGACTTTTCGTCCGCGACATTTTTTCTCGCGGCGGGTGCGTTGCCGGGCAATGCTGTTTGTTGCAGCGGTCTCGACATGAACGACACGCAGGGGGACAAAGCCGTTGTGGAATATTTGCGGAAGATGGGCGCGGCGATCGATGACCGCGGCGAGGCCGTTGAGGTGCGGGCGAAGGAATTGGTGGGATGCGATCTGGATTTGAACGCAACGCCAGATGCCCTGCCGATGATGGCCGTGATGGCTTGTTTCGCGAGCGGCACGACGCGGCTGCTGAATTGTCCGCAAGCACGCGTGAAGGAGACCGACCGCATCGCCGTGATGCGGGAAGAGCTTTCGAAGATGGGAGCGCGGATCACCGAATTGCCGGATGGGCTAGTGATCGAGCAAAGCGATTTGCAAGGCACGGAGGTGGATGGCCATGGCGACCATCGCGTAGTGATGTCCCTCGCAATCGCGGCCAGCGCGGCAAAAGGCGCGACGACAATTCTCGGCGCCGAGGCCGCTGATGTGACTTATCCCGGCTTCTTAAACGCGTTAAAGGATTTAGGCGCCCACGCATCCAAGAAAGATGACGATTGACTCGGAACATACCCACGGGCAAGTATTGTGCGCTACTCAAGCAAAATTGCTTGTCCACTCAGCTTAGACAAAGTTCGCCGAGTCGTCTTGAGGCAAGACGACGATGATCCATAGCCGAGTGCTCACCCGGGTTCACATGTCCGCAGCCAGATCGATGACCTTTGGAAATATGCTAATAGTGCCGTTTACGTTCTGCGGTTCCATAAATGTTCGTGTGGCCCTAAAGTGATCGCGCGAACCGGTTACACATTCCTCGGCGCGGTACCACAAGCCGATACATGCGTACGGAAATCGAGAAACCGGTTTGTCGTGCAGATCGATCTGATATTCCTTTGGCGGGAACGGGCGGCACCGTATTTCCTGGTAAAGGCAAGCCCCGTATGCTTTACTAGTCGGCATGGCTAGGTCGCGATCCTTTACTAAATCGGCGAGCGCGGTGTCGCCGTCATCTC
>JBGTJY010000336.1:0-2104 GCA_041744855.1 Candidatus Hydrogenedentales bacterium | reverse complement strand
TCCAGCGTGACGGTGCCCTTGCCGATGCCGATGGCGTCCTTCATCGCTAGCCCGCTGGACTCGTGGCACATGTTAGAGCAGTCCGGCAGGTTGTTCGTGCCGAAGGAACGCGCGAGGAGCTGCCAGAGGAAAGCGGCCTCGTTGCTGGCGCGGCCGGAAGTGTAGAAGATCGCCTCGTCCGGCGACGCGAGCGCCTTCAGTTCGTTCGCGATGAGTTGGCAGGTTTCATCCCAACTGATGGCCTCGTAGTGCCGCGAACCGGGGCGCAGGACCATCGGTTCCGCGAGCCGGCCGAAGCGACCGTGCTCGTAGTCGGAGAGTTTGCCGAGGTCGTCGATCGAATGTTCGCGGAAGAAATCGGCGCCGATCGTTTTCGAATCGGCCTCGTAGGCGATCGCCTTCGCGCCGTTCTCGCAGAACTCGGCCATGGCGCGGCGATCGTCCGGGTCCGGCCACGCGCAGCTCGGGCAATCGACGCCGCCTTTCTGGTTCAGCGTCAGCAGCGCCTTCGTGCCCCGGACGATCCCTGCGGTGCCCCAGACGTACTTCATCGACGACACGACCGCCGGCAGCCCCGCCGCGACGGCCTTCGGCTCGACGACATCGAGGCCGGTGAGGCCCTCCGGACACGCCGCTTCGGGGATGGGATCGGGCATCTCAAAAAAACCTCGGAGTTCAATCGTCGAACAAATTCCCGTGGCGATTTGGCCCAGAAATCGACTACAATTCAGCACGACGTAGAGGCGATGATATGTCCACGCTATCGGCGAAATTGAAACGAATCTATTCGGTCGAAGATTTCCTGGCATTGCCGAACCAAGGCCAAGGATACGAATTGGTCGATGGACGGCTGGAGGCGAACCGGATGGGCGCGTACTCCTGCCGAATTGGCAATCTGATCGCCACCGCGCTCCAAATCTACTGCAGCCGTGTTCCGGGTTGGGTTTTTGGGCAGGATTCGGGATTTCGGTGCTTCCCCGACAAGCCCAAGCGGATTCGGAAACCGGACGCGTCGTATATTGCGTTCAGTCGGTATTCGTTCGAACGCTGCCAGTCCGAGCCATTTGTTTCCGTCGTGCCGGACTTGGTCGCCGAAGTGGTTTCACCGCGAGATTTGTCCCAGAAGGTCGAAGATAAGATCGGGCAGTGGCTGGAGGTCGGGGTGAAGGTCGTCTGGGTCGTTTATCCGGTATCGCGGCTCGTGCGCGAACATCGCCCCGACGGATTCGTTCGTCAGTTCCGGGATGGCGACGAACTGACCGAGCCGGCTTTACTCCCCGGTTTTTCACTGCCCGTCGCGGATCTCTTCCGACCGCCCGGCGCTGCAAATTGAGCGGCCGGTCAAGCCGCATTGCGCTTGCTGAAGCGTCGGAAGGCAATCAAGCCGACCGTCACCAACCCCAGTCCGCCGGCGGCGTAGTAGAGCCAGTACGATCGCGGCCTCGACGGCTTGGGTGCCTTCGGGAAGGGCTTGATGCCGAACTGCTTTTCGAGATCGAAATCGTCGGCCGTCGGCGTGTAGCGCTCGTATTCGAGGTAGGTCAATTCGGCGCGCGGCACCTTCCTGCCGTCGGACATTTCGTACCAGGTGACATACTTGGTCGGCAGGCGAACGCCGTCCTTTTCGTCCGCGTAGGTGATGGTGCCAAAAGTACGGGCGTGTTCGCCGGATTTCACCTTGGCACCCACCGCCTGATGATCGATCTTGTAATGCAAGAGAGCATACGAGTTATTGGGGTCGAGGTAGGATGTAACTTGGTAGTGTTCCGATCCGCTCTGATGCACGAGTTCCACGGCCGGATTGCTTTCATACGTCGCCTCGTAATTCACCGATTTCACGATGAAGTGATACTTTCTGGTGCGCTGATATATCATGAGTTTGAAATAGCCCGACAGTCGCAATCCGCCAGTTAACGACAACGGGAGAAACGCCCGCGTGTAACGAAGTTCCTGCTCCAGTCTTGGAAAGTTTTTGGCCTCCGGATAGTGCGATTCCAAGACATATTTGCTTCCGTTAGATTTAGTCAGCGAATAGATTTCATCGCCGAGCCAAAGATATGCATCTTGCGATTTCTGAGGAGGTGAAACGTCGTATATCGTATTG
>JBGTJY010000335.1:0-4631 GCA_041744855.1 Candidatus Hydrogenedentales bacterium | reverse complement strand
GCGGCTCATGTCGCGCACGTGCGCGATACCCGCTTCGCCTGGCGCGTAGCTCCACCGCACCGTGTGCGTGAACGGCACGCGCGTGAAGACGCGTTGCTTGATCGACTCGCCGGCCGCTCCCGTGGTTTCGGGAGTGAACGCCGCTCCGTTCGGGCTTTCGATGCTGTTGTACTGGTCCATACTGCTTCGTGTGCTCATACTGCTTGGTTCGCTTATATTGCTTCGTTCGCCCAGGTTGCGAGCCGTTGAACTACGCGCGAAACCCCCGAATTGAGGACCGCACTTTGCAGACCGCCACTCCGACGTGCGCCAGTCTGATGTTTGAGAGTCTGACGTCTGATATTGCGCGAAGGTTTGCAATCGCACGCCACCGGTATTCGCGGCGGCGACTTTCGAGTGTGTTTTACAACCTAAGCGCATCGATGCATACTTCCTGGACCGTCGTTCCGACGAAGCGTCCAATTCTCTAACAAACCCGGTCTTACGTGAAATTCTGACTCTGCCTGAATTGCCGTCGCTCGTACCGTGAATTTACACCTTAAACCCCCGATCGCGCCGAAAGTTTCATAATCGCGAGACTTCTTTTTGCCTGTGTTTTTAGGTAGACGACGTGAACCCGCGCAAAGTTTCAGGCAACCACACCCGCTTTTACGCGACCGTCAATGCGGATAGTGCGAGAGGCGAAATTCTTGACCGATTCTTTTGTAAAGCTAGTTATATAGAATTATCTTCGGCTCACTATTTTTTAACAAAAGATCGACGACACCCAGCGCGCAAGAGGTGTGTAAACGGAGGAACCCGCGATGTCTCTGAAAGTCTATGCTTATAAGAATTGCGGCACGTGCAAGAAGGCGCTGCGTTTCTTGGATGAACATGGCGTCGCGTACAACGAAGTACCGATACGCGAGCAGCCGCCTTCGAAGGCAGAGCTCAAGCGCATGCTCACGTACGTGGACGGCGCGCTTCGAAAGCTATTCAACACATCGGGCGCGGATTACAAAACACTCGGCCTGAAAGACAAGCTGGGCGACCTGTCGGAATCGCAGGCGATTGATTTGCTCGCGTCGAACGGCAACCTCGTCCGGCGTCCTTTCGTGCTCGGCTCCGGAACAGGGACCGTCGGTTTCGAGGAAGCGGTTTGGAAGCGGCTATTCCTCGGGGGTTCCTGATTCCGGATTCGGTGACGGCTCAGGCGCGGCCTCGCTGGGCGAGGCAGACTCAGCCGCCGGTGTTTCGTCGGATTCGATATCTGCGTCGGATTCCACCTCGGCGGGAGTCTCGCTGGGATCGGTTGATTCCGCGGGTGCAGCTTCAACTGGCTCGGCGTCGCCGACGGGCGTAGTTTCGGCGGGCGTAGTTTCGGCGGGCGGCGTTTCTTCCGGCGTTGTATCTGTGCCGCCCATGTCGATGGCCTGCGCGATCGCCGCCCAATCCTCCTGAATGAGGAAGTCGCCCTCCGCCTTTTCACGCAGATACTGGAAGTAGTCCTGCTGATGTTCGAACTGCTGCATCATGCGCGCCTGGGTCGACAAGGTCTCGCGCTCGGTGGGCCATTGTTCGGCCCACATTGTCTCGTCCGGCTCGATACGCTCGATCAGCTCGACGAAATAAGTCACGCCGAAAAAGTCGGTAATAGGCCCGGCCATTTCGCCGGCGGATCGGCCGTCCAGCGCGTCAAATGCGTCCCTGGCTTGAAAACGAACGCCCTGCTGAAAGAGAAAATCCTCGGTGCTGAACGCGGTGGGCGTCTCGGCAATCGTCAAGTCCAATTCGGGAAAGTTCTCCTCAATCTCTGCGAGCGTCTTCGCCTTTGCTTCGATGTCCTGCACATATTGCGCGACGCGTTCCTGGTACTCCGGCGTGCGTTTGTGCGCGGCGATCGCGTCCGTCTCGACGCGCTCCTGAACCGTTTCGAAAGGCTGATCTTGCGGCTCGACGAGAGTCGCGATCTTTGCGACATATAGATTGTTGCGCCCTTCGATCACGCTCGATAACTGCCCTGGCGCGAGTTCGAGCGCCGCCTGCCGGAACGCAAACGTGTCGAATTGGTCGACATACCGGATCGAGGTCGAAGTGCGCGTGAACGGATCGGTGCTCTGGATTTCCATTCCGGCGTCGGCCGCGGCCGCGGCAAGCGCGCCGTCCTTCGCGGCAGCGGCATCGATGACCGCCTGCGCCTGATCCACGCGCGCTTGCTTCTCTTCCTCGCTGAGCTGCGGGCGCAACACGATTTGTTGGGCGCGCACGTCGCGGCGGCCCGCCAGCGTGCTGTCGCGTTCGCCTGTAACCTTGTAAATGTGGACGCCATTCGGCCCGCGGACGGGATCGCTCACGTCGCCGACCTTCATCGTGAAGAGGACCTTCTGGTGTTCCGGCAGGCCGGCCGTCTCCGAAATCCATCCCATGTCGCCGCCGCTGGTTTTATCCGCGCCTTCGGAGTGTTCCTGCGCCAGGGCGCTGAAATCGGCGCCGCCATACGCCTGGGTCAGAATCGTATCGACGATAGGCGGCAGTGGGGCCTCGAGCGACACGGAGACGAATTCTGCAACGCGCTCTTCCTCGGTCTTGTAGAGTTCGGGATTCTCGTCGAAATGCGCGCGGATTTGTTCGTCCGTGAGCTCGACCTTCGGCTCGATCGCCGTGTGTTTGATGCGGAGTTTCGTGTTGGCGTCAAGGTATTGCTTGCGGATGTCTTCATCGAAAACGCGCACGCCCGCCGTGACGAGGCTGCCGAAAATCTGCCGATTGAGTGAGCTGTTCAACTGGTTGTAGATTTCTTCCCAATTCGCGCCGCTGTTCCCTTCAACCCATTGGTTGTAATAGGCAGCATCGAAGTTCCCGTCCGCCGTTTGGAATTCCGGCATCTCGCGGAGCATCTCCTCGAGATAATCCTGCGTGGCTTTGAAGCCCTGCTTTTCGGTGGCCGCCGTGAGGAGCTTGCTGTTGATCAGCGATTCGAGAATCTGCTCGACGGTGCCGTCCTGCGTAAGCTCTTGGGCCGTGGGGAAGGTTCCACTTTGCGCGCGGGCACGGCTGACGCGGTTGTATTCGGTCAGAAATTCGACGGTGGTGACCGGTTCTGAGCCTACCTTCGCGACGACCTCCGGCATTCCAGGCATCTGTGGGTTGCCGCCGAATGGCATGCCCACCCCCGGCGCCCACAGGACGAACGGGATCCCAATAAAAATGATCAGGCCGACGAGAATCCCCCTGCGGTGTTTACGCATGAAATGTGACACGACGTTAAAGCCTCCGGATGACGATCGGCGCGCAAGGAATGCCGCCGGACAATGACCGATTTAGGCGGCGAGCAAACGCGGTGATAGGTGCGCGAACGCGCCGCAAAATGGGGTTAAAAGCGCCCGACAGATTAACACACAATCCGGCAGCCCCGCAAAGAGATTGCGCCGCGAGAACGGCCTCAGCGGACTGCTACCAGCGCTTCCAAATACGATTTCATTTCGCGGAACGCCCGGCCGCGGTGGCTGATTTCGTGCTTGGTTTCGGGAATCATCTCACCGAAGGTTTGGGTAAATCCGGCCGGCACGAAGAGCGGGTCGTAGCCGAAACCATTCGAACCGCGCGGCGCCGCCGCGATGACGCCCTCGACGATTCCGCGTACGACGTGGGAGTGGCCATCGACCCCGACGTAGGCGGCGCAGCAGACGAACCGCGCCGTGCGATCTTTCAGCGCCACACTTTTCAGAGCGCCGAGCAGTTTGTCGTTGTTGTCGGCGGAGGTGCAGCCCTGGCCTGCATAGCGCGCGGAGTACACGCCCGGGGCGCCGTTCAATGCGTCCACCTCGAGTCCCGAATCGTCTGCGACGCATGCGAACCCGTACTGCCCGGCGTAGTACCTGGCTTTCAACAGCGCGTTTCCTTCGAAGGTGTCCGCGGTTTCTTCGGGTTCGGGAACGGGCGGGAAGTCGGTCGTGCTCTTCACGTCGTAGGGGAGGCCGGCCAGCAGCGTTCGCAACTCCGCCGCTTTGTCCTTGTTGCCGGAGCCGATGACGAGCGTCTTAATCACCGGACAGGCATTCTCGTTGCCGCTGAAATAGCAATCGCAGGCCGGATTCGCTCAGGTCGAGCATCGCGTTCAATCGAGCCCGATCGAAGGCGCCGAGTTCGGCATTCGGCGCCGCGTGTTCGGCCCCCGGCGCGGCGCTGACCTGACCTTCCGCGGTGCCTTGAATCTCGATAATGCCGCCGTCGCTTTTCATGACCACGTTCAAATCGACGACGGCCGCGGCGTCTTCTTCGTAACACAAATCGAGATAGGTCTCGCTGCCGCAAATGCCGACACTGACCGCGGCGCACTGCGCGATGATGCACTCGCCTAGGGGCGTGCCGTGTTCCGTTTTGCCGTGTTCCGTCTTGCCGTGTTCCGTCTTGCCTTGCTGCGCGAGTTTCGAAACGGCGTCATAGAGGGCGATGTAGCCGCCGGTGATCGCCGCCGTGCGTGTGCCGCCGTCGGCTTGAATTACGTCGCAGTCGACCGTGATTTGGCGTTCGCCGAGTCCTTCGAGCCGCGTGACTGCGCGCAGCGAACGCCCGATGAGCCGGCTGATTTCCTGGGCGCGGCCGCGCTGCGAGCTGGCGCGATTGATGCGCCCGCCCGTGCTGCCGGAGCC
>JBGTJY010000334.1:0-2398 GCA_041744855.1 Candidatus Hydrogenedentales bacterium | reverse complement strand
CGCGCTCCTGCGCGTCCGAGTCTTGCACGAACGCCTTAGTTTCCGCGCGAGCCCGGACGCGCAGGAGCGCGTCCCTCCCGAAGAATCACGTCGTCGTTCTAATACCCCTGCGCAGCCACAACCCGGCGCGCGGATGGCTTGCCGCAGAGCATGCACTTCCCGGATTCCTCTGCGCGGTCGAACGGAATGCAACGAATCGTCGATTTGGTTTCGTTCTGCAACTGCGTCTCGCACGCGTTGTCGCCGCACCAATGAATGTTGAAGAAGCCGCCGTTCGCGACGCTTGACTTGTAGTCAGCGTAGTCGTCGCAATTGCGCGTGCGGTCGATCATCCGTTTCTTTGCCGCTGCGAAGAGGTCGTGCTGCATCGTCTCCAACATCGACTCGAGATGCTCCCGCAGGCCGTTCATGCTGACCGTGGTCTTTTCGCTCGTGTCGCGGCGGACAACGATCACCTCGTTGTTGTCGCAGTCGCGCGGACCAATCTCGATGCGGATCGGAATGCCGCGAATTTCCCACTCGGCGAATTTGCGGCCCGGCTTAATCTGATCGCGATCGTCTATTTTGTAGAACAGGGGATCCCAATCGCGCGTCAGTTCCCTTGCGCGTCCCAATACGCGCGCCTGCTCGTCGTCGCTGCGCCAGATGGGCACGAACACGACCGGCAACGGCGCGAGCTTCGGCGGTACGACGAGGCCGTTGTCGTCGCTGTGGCTCATCACCATCGCGCCGATGAGACGCGTCGAGACGCCCCAGCTCGTCGCGTAGACGAACTGATTCTGCTTGTTCGCGTCCTGAAACGTTACGTCGAAGGCCTTCGCGAAATTCTGGCCAAGGTTGTGCGATGTGCCCGATTGCAGCGCCTTGCCGTCCTGCATCATCGCCTCGATGCAATAGGTATGGAGTGCGCCGGCGAATTTCTCTTGCTCTGTCTTGCGGCCCACGAGCACGGGCATGGCGAGGAATTGCTCCGCGAATCGCTGGTAGATGCGAACCATTTTCATCGTTTCTTCTTCGGCCTCTTCTGCGGTGGCGTGGGCGGTGTGGCCCTCTTGCCAGAGGAATTCCGTCGTGCGGAGGAACAGCCGCGTGCGCATTTCCCAACGGCACACGTTGCACCATTGGTTGAGCAGGATAGGCAGGTCGCGGTGCGACGAAATCCAGTCGCGGAACTTGGACCAAATCATCGTCTCCGAGGTGGGCCGGATAACCAGCGGCTCTTCGAGCAATTTGCCGCCGGCATGCGTCACGACTGCGCATTCCGGCGCGAAACCCTCGATATGTTCCGCCTCTTTCTTGAGGAAACTCTCCGGGATAAACAGCGGAAAATAGGCGTTCTGGTGCCCCGTTTCCTTGAACATGCGGTCCAAATGCCGCTGCACGTTCTCCCAAATGCCGTAACCGTTCGGCCGAATGACCATGCAGCCCTTCACGGGCGAGTAATCCGCCATCTCGCTCTTCAGCACAACGTCGATATACCATTGCGCGTAGTCTTGATCGCGGGGCGTAATACCCTTGGCCATGGGTCCTCCAGAAATAGCTCGGCGCTATGCGTACGAGGGGAAAGCGGAGATACTACCACACGCGCCCTCCCCGTCTCGCACGATTTCCGCACCGATATGCGCAATCGCCGTCTTGATCGTCCTATGGGGATGCGCTGAGACGAATCAGCCGGAGTTATCTTCCGATATGGAAAAACGCGAGAAAATCGACGAGATGTACTCGGACTATCGGAAGGATTTCCGTGAGGTGCAGGACATTTCGGCGGAAGAACTCGCGCAGCGGTTGAAGGCGCAAGAGGTTGTGATCGTGGACGTGCGCGACGCCGAGGAACGCGCCGTCTCGATGATTCCGGGCGCGATCACGAAAGAAGAGTTCGAGGCCCACCGACCGGACTTCGCCGCTAAGCCGATCGTCGCGCATTGCACGATTGGCTATCGCAGCGGCATCTACGCGGAGGAACTTGCCGACGAAGGCATCGACGCGCTCAATCTCGCGGGGAGCATCCTCAGTTGGGTGCACGCGGGACAGCCCGTCGTGGATGCCGACGGCAATGAAACCCGCCGCGTCCACGTATACGGCGCGCAATGGAACCTCCTGCCCGAAGGCTACCAGGCAGTCTGGTGATCCGACTTTCGCGTCGCGTCGGTTTAGTT
Organism: Candidatus Hydrogenedentales bacterium; assembly: GCA_041744855.1. Taxonomy (GTDB): domain Bacteria; phylum Hydrogenedentota; class Hydrogenedentia; order Hydrogenedentales; genus JBGTJY01. The sequence continues at coordinate 242 of JBGTJY010000334.1, read as the reverse complement.
ACGGCAGCGCGAGCGCAATAATTCCCGCGCCGGAACGCCCACCGCCAAACGCCATCGCGATGTACTGTTTCCCGTTCAACATGTACGTCATCGGCGTGCCCGAAGGCCCGATGGGCAGGCCGTATTCGTGCAAAATCTCGCCGGTCTTCTTGTCGATCGTCCGCAGGTAGCCTTCGACCGTTGGCGCTTGCGCGCCGTGTTCCGTAGTCGCGGCTGCACCTTCGCCGCCCGCGCCACGGCCG
>JBGTJY010000333.1:0-5349 GCA_041744855.1 Candidatus Hydrogenedentales bacterium | reverse complement strand
CGGTCGATGGCAAACAACACGCCGTCCACGGCGAGCCAAGCGGCCGCGACGAATAGCGCGCCGAAGATCGCATAGAAAATTAGCCCCGTCGACACGACAGCCGAAATTTTCTCGCGCTGGTTCCTCGCCGCGTATTCCGCGATGAACCGGCCGTACGCGCTACCGAGTCCGGCATCGAACAGCGCGGCATAGCCCGTGCACGCGGCCACCAGCGCCCAAAGGCCGTAGTCCGCGAGACCAATCGTGGGCACGATGTACGCCACCAGGGCGAGACCAATCGCGGCGTCGTAGAAACGCCCCAGACCATTCAGCGCCGTGTTGTTCAGGATGCGATCACGCCGATTCACGTTCGGTCTCCGGCACGCCGATCGGTCCGTAGAGAATCTCGTAGATTTCCACGCGCTCGGCCCCGCCCGTTCGCGGCCGTGGCACGCTCATCACTTCAATCAGCCGGAAACGCGTGTCGTCCCGGCGCCACGCATCGACAATCTCCGTGTACCCGCGCGCGCGATAGGCCGGCGACTCGGACATGTACGCCTTGCTGTAAAACAGATAGCGAATTCCCCGCACGCGAAACCAAGCCAACAGTTCTTCCGGCGCAAGCGCCGCGAGTTGCGGCAGGATCGCGGCATTCTGATAAGTCGGCGCGTGAATGAAATACGTCCGCGGATCGAGCGTGAATACCGTGTACTGCGGGTCGAGATTTCGGTTGACCCACTCGAATGCGGCGTAACGCTCGACGCGTTTCGCGAGAAATTCTTCCCGCGACACAAGTCCGAAAGCGGCCGGCGCTTTGTGGTGAACCGCTGCTGCCCCGAGCGCAAGGCTATACACAAAAACGGTGACCAACAGCGCGGCGATCCCCCGGCGGTACGGCGCCTTCGGATTCGCCGTAATCGCTGCCGCAACCATCATCGGCGCGAAAAACGGCAGCAGATACCGCGCGAATCGCTGGAACACGTAGAACACCGCGATGCCCGCCGCGCTGAACGCCCCCAGCGCGCGAACCGCCTTGCCGCCGAAAAGTAGACCCGGGATACCCAGGATCAAAACAAGCCCGCCCGGCGATCGCGTCCACCCGTCGTAATGATCCGGACGCGTCACAACGTCCCAGGGAAACAAGAAGAATGACGCGACGCTGAAGCCGCGCGCCGTCTCGTGCGCTAGCGGCGAAGTCGATTGCATGTCAGGTAGATACGGCGTCGGCAACAAGTCGCTTAGAAATGGGTAGACTGGATTGCCGATCAACAGCGCGGTGCGCAACAACCACGGGTACGCGGCGAATGCGGCGGCAACCGCGAAGATCGCTGTTTGTTCCCTGCGCCGTTCTGCGCTCAGCGCGAAGACGATCGCGGCGACAAGCACCACGACGAGATAGCCCGTGTGCCGCATGCCGCACGCCAGGCCGGCGAGAATTCCGGCGAGTACCAATAGCGAAACGCGGCCGCGCACACGCCACTGCAACACGCACGCGAGGCACGCCATCGCGCAACCGGTGAATGGAACGTCGATCGCCGCGTTACCCGATTGATCGAAGAATATCGGCGACACGGCGAAAATGGCCGCCGCCAAAATTCCTGTTTGGCGTCCGCCCGCTTGTGCGCCGAGCAGATACATACTCGCGCACGCCAGCACGCCGAAACTCCAACTCAACAGTCCGACTGCAACTTCGCCGCTCTGCGCGAACGCGAGCGCGTGCAACGCGTGAATCAAATGCGGATACGCCGTGTACGGATTCCCCTCGACAAAATAGATACGGCCCTCGCGCGCGTAATCCGCCGGCAAAGCAAGATGCGCCACTGCCGCGTCCCACGAAGTATTCGGCGCGAGCGCCGAAAGCAGCGTGAGCGCATTCGCAATCACAAGCGCGGCAAGCCCGCACCACTCGAGCGCAGTGAATCCCGCGGACTGTTCGTGCTCATGCTGCGCGGGAGTAGAATCCGATTGCCTTTCCTGCGAAGCGCGAACTCGTTTGATGACCTCAAGCACGAGTCCTAGCGCAGCAACAAAGAACAGAAGAAACTCGGCAGCCTTCAAAGAAAACGCGCCAACGGAAATGCCGATCAACGCGCAAGCACCGAGCCCAAGGTATGCACGAACGACATACCGCTCCGGCCCATCAACACGGAATGGCCGCGCCGCCCAATCCCCCAGGCACGCCGCAGCAAGCCAAATGATAAAGAAAGACACGACCCACCATGCCGCGTTTCGCGGCATCCCCCAGTTCGCGCGAGTAGGTATTCAGCTTAGGCGCTAGAATAACACGCCAGCCAGCGAATTGACCCAACATCCGCCAGCGCGATCAGTCGCGCGTTGGCCAGTCGCGAAGCAGCCGAAGGATATTCCTCCCCCCATGCAGTACCCGAATGATTTCAATTCCCGCGAGCCGAGGTCGATACAGGATTAAGTAGCTCCCGACAGGATGGACCCGGACCGTGTCGTCGAGGTCGGGCCGCGCGCGACCCAATTCTGGATTCTCGGCAAGCACCGGGAAACGTTCGGTCAACGAGTCGATGAAGTCGCTCGCGTTCTCTGGGCTGTCGCGCGCAATGTAAAGCCAAATATCGTCGAGATCGATTTCAGCGAGCTTGGATAGAAAAAACTCTCCCACTAATCGCGCGGCAACGCCGCCAGCCGAGCCGCGCCGCGTTCCTTGATGCGGGTCTTCAGTTGCTCCAAACTATTTTGGTCGTACTTGGTCGACATCCCCGCATCTAATTGCTGAATGCCGAGCTGCACTTGCTCACGCAGTTCGTACAATTCGAGCGCTTCCATCGCCGCGGAGAGAACATCTTCGGGCGACTCGTACAGGCCGCTCGCGACGCGCTCTTCCACCCATACGCGCGCTTCTTCCGGCAATGATCTCGTGTTCAATGGTCCCATGGCCCGAATTATGACACAAAGGAGATGCATTCAATCTATCGCGGCCAGGATGGCCGCACCAGAAAGAAGGATTTCAGATTTTTTTGTAGTGCGGGCTTCCAGCCTGCGGCTAGCCGGCGCGAGCATCCCGCCAACGTACTCGGGAGCCGCTTTCATTGCCTCGCCCCCGCTGATATATTGCTCCGGCTTGCCCCTGCGGAAGTTCGGGCGCGCTGGGGCCACACGGGAGGAGAACCGCGGCATGGAGATATTTCTCGGCGAAGTAATCGGCACGATGATCCTGATCATCCTCGGCGACGGCGTTGTCGCGAATGTGCTGCTCAAACACACCAAAGGCAACAACGGCGGCTGGATTGTCATCACGGCCGGTTGGGGATTCGCCGTCGCCATAGGCGCGTACTGCGTCAATCGCATTAGCGGCGCGCACCTCAACCCTGCGGTGACGCTCGGCCTCGCCTCGATCGGCAGTCTCGAGTGGTCCCTGGTGCCGATGTACTTCGCCGGCGAAATGGTCGGCGCAATCCTCGGCGCGGTCGTCGTATATGTCGCGTATTTGCCGCACTGGGCGCCGACCGACGACCAAGGCGCGAAACTCGCTGTGTTCTGCACGGGCCCCGCCATCCGCTCGACCGTGCCCAATCTCCTCTGCGAAGTCATCGGCACGGCGATGTTGTTGTTTGGGATTCTCGCAATCGGCGCGAATTCCGGCGCCATTCGCGATTCGGGCGACGTCGATCTCTCCGCGGTCTTTAGCACGGGCCTCAACCCGCTGCTCGTCGGGTTCCTCGTGTGGGGCATCGGACTCTCGCTCGGCGGACCCACCGGCTACGCGATTAATCCCGCGCGCGATCTAGGGCCGCGCATCGCGCACGCGATTCTGCCGATACCCGGCAAGGGATCGTCGGACTGGGGCTACTCCTGGATTCCCGTCGCGGGTCCGCTCATCGGCGGCGTGCTTGGCGCGCTTGCGTTCAAAAGTCTCGACGGTTTTATCACGCCATAATCCTTTGGCGCTCTCGAGCGATGCTTGGGAGCGCCATGTCTAAAATTCAAAAAGGGGCGACCACACCATGGCTAAATTCATTCTCGCACTCGATCAAGGAACGACCTCGAGCCGCAGCATTCTTTTCACCCGCGACGGTACTTCCACCGCCTCGGCGCAGCAGGAATTCCCGCAAATCTTTCCATCGCCCGGCCACGTCGAGCACGACCCCATGGCGATTTGGAAAACGCAGCTCGCGACCGCGCGCGCAGCCATCAAGAAAGCTGGCGCGAAACCGGCGGACATCGCGGCGATCGGTATCACGAATCAACGCGAGACGACGGTGCTCTGGGAAAAATCCACCGGCAAACCAATCCACAACGCGATCGTTTGGCAAAGCCGCATTACCGCGCCAATCTGCGACGAGCTCAAAAAGAAGGGCCACGAGAAAACCTTCGCGAAAAAGACAGGCCTCGTAGTCGACGCCTATTTCTCCGGAACAAAGATCAAGTATCTCCTCGACAAATACAGAGGCCTGCGCAAGAAAGCCGAAGCCGGCGAAATCCTCGCCGGCACGATTGACACGTGGCTTCTCTGGAATCTCACCGGCGGCGCCGTGCACGCGACCGACTACTCGAACGCCTCGCGCACGCTCATCTTCAACATCCACACGCTCGACTGGGACGACGAGCTGCTCAAGATTCTCGACATCCCGCGCGCGATGCTCCCCGAGGTCAAAGATTCCAGCGGCGTCTACGGCGAGACCGACAAAAAAATCTTCGGCGCGTCGATACCCATCAGCGGCATCGCGGGCGATCAACAAGCCGCTACATTCGGCCAAGCTTGCTTCACACCCGGCATGGTCAAGAACACCTACGGGACGGGCTGCTTCATCCTCATGAACACCGGGGATAAAGCCGTCGCGTCGAAGAACGGCCTGCTCACGACCATCGGCTGGGGCCTCAACGGCAAAATCACCTACTGCCTCGAAGGCAGCGTGTTCATCGGCGGGGCCGCCGTACAATGGCTCCGCGACGGTATGAAAGCGATCAAGAAATCGCAGGACGTAGAAAAGCTCGCCGCGCAAGTCCCCGACGCCGGCGGCGTCTATCTCGTCCCCGCGTTCGTCGGCCTCGGTGCGCCCTATTGGGATCAGTACGCGCGCGGACTCATGATCGGCATCGAACGCAGCACAACCTCCGCGCACCTCGCCCGCGCCGCACTCGATTCCATGTGCTACCAAAGCCTCGACGTGATCCAGGCAATGTCCGCCGATTCCGGCACCCCGATGAAGCAACTCCGCGTAGACGGCGGCGCGGCAGTCAACAACGCCCTCATGCAATTCCAGGCCGACATCTCCGGCGTACGAGTCCAACGCCCAGTCGTGAACGAAACGACAGCCCTCGGCGCGGCCTACCTGGCGGGCCTAGCGACCGGCTTCTGGAAAAACACCGCCGACGTAACCAAAAACTGGGCCCTCGACA
>JBGTJY010000332.1:0-4831 GCA_041744855.1 Candidatus Hydrogenedentales bacterium | reverse complement strand
TCAGTTATCGAGTCGTTCCTGCGCAGGAATGACCTTGAGGATTGGCGGCACCTCATCCGAAAACCGATCCAAGCGATCTGTTCACGGCCCCGTCAACACCTCCGCAGCCTCGTGTAACACGATCCCCGCGAAGTTCACCGGAAACGGATTCGTCAATCCGGCCCCACCGTTCCACTTGATGAAATCCACATGCCCGTCCAAATAGAGCACATTCGATCCGCCGGGCACGTGGTTGAAGTGGCTGATATCTTCGCTGACGGAATCGTGCGCAATGACGATTTCCGACTGCGCCTCCGCCGACCCACCCGCATTGTTGATGTCCGTGATGAAGAACCGCTCGATGCCGTCGCGCAATCGGTACGCGGTGCCGTAGCCGTTCAGCGGCAGCGGCGTACCCGCGCTCTCGAACTCCCAATCCTCCTCTGTGTAGACAATCGCGCCAATATCTCCGTTGCTCGTGTATTCCGCTTCCAACTGGCCAGCGTAATCGATGATCGCGTCTTCAAAATCCTCAATGTTTTGCTGATCGCGAAACATCTGCGCCGTGAATGCGTAGCCATAATAATAATACGGCTCGACCACCGGCTCGCACGGCTCAAGCATGCCGTTGTTGCTGAATCCCGCCACATCGGTCCACACCGGACTCACCGTTTTCCCTTCATCCCAAGTCTCGATCGTATCCGCCCCGCCGAGCCAACTCGGGCACATGTAAACATTGAGGTCCGGCAAGTACTCGGGATACATCGGGCTCACTTCGAATATCCAATTGAACGGTTGCAGCGCGCCGTCGCAACCGAACAATTTGTAATGCGGCATCACTTCGCCGCGCGATTCGCTCGCGTACATTTTCAACGCAAGCCCCATCTGTTTGAGATTGTTCGCGCAGCTCGCCCGGCGCGCGGCTTCCCGAGCACGTGCCAACGCCGGCAACAACAGCGCCGCAAGTATTCCAATAATCGCGATAACCACCAGCAATTCAATCAAGGTAAATCCCTTGTTCCGTTTCATGTCACAACACTCCCAGAAATTCCCAGTCATCCAATTTGTCGCGCAGCCGTGGAATTGTGGCCGCATTCGCTCCGGACACGGCAGACCCGTGCGAAGCGTGGGGGATGGGCCGCGCGAATACGTTTCGCCCACAGATACGCGGGCGTCGCGCGGCTTCGTGAAGGGACTATCTAGGAGAGCTGGGGAGGACCCCGCCGGCTGAGCGGCTGCCAATATTCGAGCGCGCACGGAACGCTCTGCCGGGGCAACGCGAACGACAAATCCGCGTCCTGCGTACGAAGCAATCCGGAAGCCGACTCCGGAACTACCTGCGACCGCGTCAATTTGCAGAGCGCGCAATCGGGATGGCCGTCAAAATCGAAAGCCGGCAACTGATGCGGACAAACCGGCGACGGCTGAATGGTCTCGCCATGATCATGCGAATGCGAATGCGAAGCGAGATGTTCTTCCGCCCCGTGCGCGCCGGGTAGTACCCCATGCAGCGCGGCGGCAAGGTATCCCAGCGCCGCAACGAAAACCGTCGCGCGCAGGTACCTCGAATTCGCTCGTCTGATCAGCAACATACCCTAAACACTCGAACCCATAGCACCGGACTTATCGTGCTCGTAATCGTAATCGTAATCGTAATCGAAAAGTCACCCGACGTTCACCCGTACCACCCGATCCCGCGATTTACTCCGGCAAAGCATACGCCAAAACCGCCCCGGGCCACTGCATTCCCCCACAACCCACGGCCACATACTGCCGCCCGCCGTGCATATACGTCATCGGCACCCCAAACGGCGGCGACGGCAATTGCTCGCGCCAAATTCGTTCCCCCGTCACCTTGTCGTATCCAATCAGCCACCACTTGTCCTTCGAATACGACCCGTCGGGCTCCACTTCGGTGTGCGAAAAAATCACCATCGACTTCGTCACCAAACACCCGCTATTGGACAAAAACGAATTGCTCGGCGCCCCCAAATCCGGCAAATCCAAATCCTTCAACAACGGATGATCCTTCGGCCCCTCGCCATGCGCGACCTGCCACAGAATCTCGCCCTTGTTCAGATCGATCGCCGTCACGCGTCCATACGGCGGCTTTGTCAACGGTAGCCCGCTCTTGCGCGGCGGCAACAACCACGGTCCGCCGCGAACGTAATCGAATTTCGACCGCGACGCGTCGGGCTTGATCAGTCCCGCCAGCGAAGGCACCGTCGCCGACTGCACGTACAAAATCCCCGTCTCCGGGTCGACCCCCGCGCTGCCCCAATTCGCTCCGCCCGCCGCGCCCGGCACCTGAATCGTCCCGCCGAGTCCCTGGTCTTTCGTCAAAGCCGGCGGCGAAAACAGCGGTCCCATCCGATACTTCGCGACATACTCGAGCGCCTCCGCCCGCAGCTCCGGCGTGAAATCGATCAGGTCGTCCTCCGTAATCCCCTGCAGCTCGAATGGCGGCGGCTTCAACGGAAACGGCTGCGTCGCCGAGGTCTTCTCGCCGGGAACATCCGTCTGCGGTACGGGCCGCTCCTCGATCGGCCACACCGGCTCGCCCGTCACGCGATCGAACACATACGTGAAGCCCTGCTTGCTCACCTGCACGAGCGCCTTGATCGGTTTCCCGTCAACCGTGATGTCCACAAGAATCGGCGCGGCCGGAAAATCGTAGTCCCATAAACCGTGATGCACGCCCTGGAAATGCCAAACGCGTTTGCCCGTCGCCGCATCGAGACAAACCACGCTCTCCGCGAACAGGTTGTTGCCCGGCCGATGCCCGCCATAAAAATCGTTCGCGGGCGTCCCGGTCGGAAAATAGACGTACCCCAGTTCCGGGTCCGCCGTGATCATCGACCACACATTCGCCGCCCCAGCGTGTTCCCACGACCCGTTGTCCCAGGAGTCGTTCCCGAATTCCCCCGCGCGCGGGATTGTGTGAAAGATCCATTTCTGCGCGCCCGTTTTCACGTCGAAGCCGCGCACGTGTCCCGGTGCAATGTCCGGATTGCTCGCCTCATCCGGCATCAGGCAGCCGAGCACGATCGTGTCGCGCACGATCACCGGCGGCGCGCTGTGACCCAGTTGCTCCTCGCGAATCGGAACGTCGAAACCCTTGCCCAAATCAACCCAACCGCCATCGCCAAAATCCGGATACGGCTCTCCGGTCTTCGCGTTGAGCGCCACCAGTTGCCGGCTGCCCGTCGCGATCACGATGCGCTCGTCGGCCCCGTCGCTCCAATACGCCACGCCCCGATGCTGCGCCCCGCGGCCCTTCCGCGCATACGCCTTCGGATCGTGCACCCACTTCGTCGCGCCGGTCCCCGGATCGATCGCCACCACCTGGTTCAGCGGGGTGCTGACATACATCGTGTCGCCGATCATCAGCGGCGTGCACTTGAAAAATCCGATCCGCGTGCCCCGAATCGCTTCCGCGATCGGTCCATCGGGCGAATCCCATTGCCACGCAAGTTCCACGTCGTCCACGTTGAATTTCGTGATCTGATCCAGCGGCGAGTACCGCGTGCTCTGCGGGCTCCCCGCGTAAAAAGGCCACTCGCCGCTCGGCATTATCTCCTGCGCCGACGCCCCCAACATCGCCCCAACGCCCAACGCCACCCCCAACGCCACCCGCATACTATCCTCCTCAACCAGCCAATTTCAGCGCAAACCGTTCAATTCCGCGCAAGTATCTTTCCGACAGACCCGAAACGCAATTCTAAGTCGACATGTCCACCCTGTCCATACCGTCCACAAAGTCCATACGGTCCATACAGTCCCACCACCTGAAAACCTTCCCCCGCCCGAACTAACAATTTTGTATACTATCCGAGATTCTCTGGCGAGACCCCGAACTCCCGGTTTCATCGGCCCAGGCCGAATGTGGTAAACTGTTGACGTTAGCGTCGGCTCTCGTGCCAGGCGCGCGCTTGGGGTGATTTGGATGCCCGGTTTCCGTGTCTCGACCGGGTAATTTGTATTTCCGGCCGGTCGTCCGTGTCGAATTGAAGCCCAGATTGCGCTTGGTGGCGTACACCGCGGTTCAGCGTTAGTACTGTCTCGAACTCCTTAAACGACTCAAATTTCAGAATGGCCGTGACGAATCTTCCTTTGCCTGCTTCCCTCAAAAAAGGTGAAGTCGTCGACGAGTCCACGCCCCGCAATTGGTCCGCCGAATTTGCCCGTTGTGCCGCGGTCACGCTCCAAATCGCGCTCCTCGCAGCGCTCCTCACGCGCTTCAACCTCGAGCACCGCGCGTTCTGGCGTCTGCTCGTCCTTGTCGCGGTTACGTTCCCGATCCACCACTTCCTGCCCACGAAATTCCGCATGCCCTTCTTCGCGGGCATCTGCATCGCCAGCGTATTCCTCACCTTCGGCTGGGAACTCGGCGGATGGCTGACGGCAACCGCCCTCGTGCTCATCGGTCTGTGCCACCTGCCCATACCCTTCCGATATCGGGTCCTTGCCGTGATCGCCGCGAGCGCTGTGCTCGCAGCCTTCCGCACGGGTTGGATCGATACGGGCAAGCTCGCCGCGATCTGGCCGCTCATCGCCGCGATGTTCATGTTCCGCATCATCATTTATCTCTACGACATGCGCCACAAATCCGCGCCCTTCGACCCCTGGCGCGCGATCGCCTATGTCTTTCTCGTGCCCAACATCTGCTTCGTGTTGTTCCCCGTAGTCGACTACCGCACCTTCTGCAAGACCTACTACAACGAGAATCCGTTCCGCATCTATCAGATCGGCCTCAACTGGATCATGCGCGGCATGATTCAGCTCATCCTTTACCGCGCCATCAACGCATACGGCCTCATCGCCATCGATGACGTCGCCAACGCCTCCGACG
>JBGTJY010000331.1:0-4272 GCA_041744855.1 Candidatus Hydrogenedentales bacterium | reverse complement strand
CGTGGCGATCGCGCGCCGGACTGTGACAGAATGGGGGATTATAGACGGGTTCAGGGGGAATATTCCTGCTTTGGTTCCGCAGGCGAAGGCAGTTATTTGGAGCGCTGCTTTTTAAGCGGCGCGTGGTATTCATCGTCGTCGACATCAGCAAATCGCGCCGCTTAAAAAGCAGCGCTACAAGTGAGAGCGCGTCACGAGACGAGTGACCGCGACTTTGGAATGCCATTTTCGCAGGAATGACGAGAGCCGGGCGTACTCCCGACAAGGAATCGCATCCGAATGTCCGTGCAGATGTTGTTCGTTATTAGTTCGCCGCGCTCGGGGAGCACGATGCTCGAGCGCATGCTCGAGTCGCATTCGCAAATCCTCGGCGGACCGGAGCCTCACCTGTTGACGCCGTTGGCGCACCTGGGGATTTGGGACAAGGTCGACAAGGCACCGTACGATCATGTGCTGGCGGCGGAATCGCAGAAGGCTTTCATCGAGCGTTTGCCGGGTAAGGAACAGGACTATTGGGATGCGTGCCGGGCGTATTGCGACGTGCTGTATGGGCGGTTGCTGTCTACATCGGATGCGAAGATTTGTCTGGATAAGACGCCGGCTTATGGATTGATCTTGCCGTTCATGGCGAAGGTGTTTCCCGACGCGAAATATGTGTTGCTGGTGCGGCACCCGATCGCAATTTTTTCTTCTTATGCGAATTCGTTTTTCGACGGCGATTACGAGACGGCGATGAAATACAATCCGATCATCAATCGGTACGTGCCGGCGATGGCGAAATTCATTCGGCAGAACACAGCGCCGCATTTTCGGGTGAAGTACGAGGACTTGGTAACTGATCCCGAATCCTGGATGGAACGCATCTACGCGTATATTGGCGTGCCGTTCGAGAAGGACACGATCGACTACGGCGACAAGAAACGGGATGACGCCCACGCGAAGGGGCTGGGCGACCCGATCGGCGTGCAGCAGCATACTCGGCCCACAGCCGCGAACATTGAGAAATGGGTAGACGAGCTTTCGGAAGACGGCGCGAAACGGGCGATCATGGAACGTGCCATCAACGAGATCGATCCGATGGACCTCGAGACCTACGGGTACACGTTGGAGGAAATTTGGGAGCCGATGCGGCACGGGGCTAACGGTTCGAAGAGCCCCAAGTCGCAGCCGATGTCGCGGTATCGTTTGCAGCGGAAGGCTATCGTGCGGTTGCGGGCGGTCGCGCAGAGCAGCGGGTTGGTTCGTCAGACGTTGCAGAAGGCACGTTTGGCTTGCGATGTTTTGTTGAGGGAGTGACGTTTGGGCTTGGCTGCCGTTCGGGAGAACGGCGTTCCCAGGCGCTACGGAAGTAACGTTCAACGGCTTCGCTGGTGTGGTAAATAGATTCGTTGGCGGTGGGTCGTGTTCTTCGACTACCGGTCAACGCTTGTGCGCCGACCAGGGACCCGGCGTACAGAGTTAGCCTAAGCAGTTCGTGTAGTTTGGTTTAGGGAGAAGTGCGAGCCTCCTTGTCGCTGGCCGGACTTGGCGGGGGTTCGCCACATTCATGTCTTTTGATGACTTTCGGGGCGGTCGTGGTTTTTCCTCCGCTCAACCGATCCGCTCGCTGGATTCCTCGCCGGATGCTTATGCACGGGAAGCCCGACAAGTGGCTCCGTTGCAGCGCGAAGGGTTCGGGGGCTCGTGGGCTTCCGGTTTTGCGGATCGCCTAGCACGTCGCGTCCGCACGATTCGGCCGCGGCAGGCTGCGTTCGTCTGCGCCGCCTTGGCGATCCTGTTCACTTTGCCGGCGTTGTGGGTCGGGTTCGTTCAGGACGACTATGTATTGCTCTCGACGTTCAAGGGGTCGCCCGGGCTTGAGTCGCTCGCGCAACCGATTTGGAATGGGTTCACTTTCTCCGAAGGCGACACGGCGCTGAATCAGACGCGGATGGAAGTGGGCATTTTGCCGTGGTGGGCTTCCTCGGATTGGAAGGTGAATTTCGCGCGCCCGCTTGCGTCGCTTTCGCATTGGATCGATTACTCCGTGTTCGGCGAGCGGCCCGTGCCGATGCACGCGATCAACCTGCTGTTGTATGGCTTGTTGGCGGCGTCGACGGTTTTGTTGTATGCGCGGCTCGGCGCTCCCGCGTCTTTGGTTGCGCTCGCGGGGATCATCTTCGCGGTTGATGCTTCGCACGGGGTGGCGGTCGGGTGGATCGCGAATCGTAACGCGCTGCTTTGCGGATTGTTTTCGGTCGCGGCGCTTTTCGCGCATCACGCGTGGCGGAAGAATGCTCTCGCGGATCGGCCGTGGCTCGCGTGGGTGAAATTTGGGTTGCCGTCCGCCGCGCTGCTTGCGTTGGCATTGCTCAGCGGCGAATCGGCTGTCGGCCTTGGCGCGTATTACTTCGCGTACAGTGTCACGCTCGATCCGATTGTGTCGCAACGCGTGTGCTTCAACTGGAAACAACGATTCGGCGCCTACGCGCGTTCGATAACGGTTCTGTTGCCGTATCTCGCCGTGGTCGTGATTTGGCGCGCGATGTACAGCGCGCTGGGATACGGCGCGAGCGGTTCGTGGCTCTACATGGACCCCGGGATGAGTCCGGTTCTTTTCGCGAAGTATCTGGCTACGCATACGCCGGTGTTGCTAGGAATGCTGCTTGGCGCGCCGGACTTTTTGATTTGGTATGCGCTCGGTCCGGTGGGACATTTCGTGTACGCCGCGGTCGCTGCGGCGATCATCGCTGGTATTGTGTATCTCCTTTGGCCTACGCTGAAGCGCGATCGTGTTGTGCGCTTTTGGACGATCGGTTGCGCGGTTTCCGTGTTACCAGTTGCCGGCGCGACGCTTCCCGGCGAGCGCAATCTGATGTTGCCGACGCTGGGGGCATCAATATTCATCGCGGCGTTGCTCTTGGCACTTTTTGCGCGTCTGCGGGAAAAACGCACGGTCGCTTCGGTAAAGCAGAAACGCGCCGCGTTGAAAACCGTGGCGTGGGCTTTCGCCGCCATTCACCTCGCGATTGCGCCGGCACTACTGTTGATGAACTCGCAGTCGGTGACGGCGTTGGATTCGATTTTCCGCAACATCGATGGCACGATTCCGACGGTTGGCGGCCGCACGGTGATTGCGCTCAGCACGCCGCTCGATCTCTTGGGCGCGAGCCTGCCGATGATTCGCTCCGGGATGGAGGTTCCATCGCCGGATCGTTGGTGGTGGCTGTACGCCGGGGCGAGTGCGATGGAGGTTTCGCGCGTCGACGAGCGCACGCTGCGCGTTGCGCCGGAAGGCGGATTCCTCTCGCGGCCGTTGTCGCAGTTGTTCCGGGTCCCGCAGACCGATCCGTTCAAGACGGGCGACCAAATAACATTGAGTCGCATGAGCGTGACCGTCGTCGAGGTTTCGGACGATGGCCGTCCGCTTGAGGCGGAGTTCGCATTTGACTCCCCACTCGAGGATGCGTCCTTCCAGTGGCTCGCTTGGAAGGGCGAAGGGTACGGCGAGTTCGAGTTGCCGGCGATCGGAGAGACGCTCACCGTGCAGGGTGTCACTCTCGGCGACATGCGGCGTCTGGCTTCGGGCCGCACGAACGTGGCCGCCGCGATCCGTTAGACTCGTCCGCGGACGTCAACCCATACGGCGGAACTACTGAGCATGTTCCAAGATTACAAAGTCGCCTATCTCCGCGAGCACGTCAAGATTAAGGAAGCGAAACGCCTCAGCGCGTTGCGGCAAGGCATGGCGTACATTCAATCGCTGGCCGCGCGGCAAACGCCGCACGCTGCGATGGTTACCCATCTCGACGTGACGCCGGTGATCGAATTCGCCAAAGCCCGGGAAGCCGAGTTGGCGAACGCGCCGGACAAAGGTTCCAAGGAAAATTACTTCCAGCGCGCGGTTCTCAAAACGCACTCGTCGTTTTTCATTAAGGCGATCGCGCACGCGCTCCATCACGCGCCGTGCATGAATGCGTTTCTCGATTATGCGCCGTGGCGATATGGCGGAACGCTGTATCACGCCGAGGACATCAATATCGGGTTCACGGTGCATACGAAGTACGGCGTGATTCGGCCGATTCAACGCAATGCGCATCTCAAGACCATTTACGAAGTCGCCGCGGAGATGCGCGAGTTGTCGCGCCGATCGCGGAAGACCGATCCGGAGCAACTCTTTCACGACGCGGGCAAGGCGTATTTGTGGCCGGCGATCAAACAGCTCGATTGGCACGCAATCTTTCCGGGATTTCTTTTGCTGCGGGACATGATCTTTCCTGTAGTGAAGCGCGA
>JBGTJY010000330.1:0-5574 GCA_041744855.1 Candidatus Hydrogenedentales bacterium | reverse complement strand
GTTGGAGGTATTCCTTCTCGAACACGTCGATGTATCGAACAGTGAACAGGAACAGTTGGACCAGTTTCGCGGGAACCCGCAACCGAGCCAGCGCATGCCCAAGAGCGATCGGCTCGATCGTGCCCGCGAACACAGTCACGATGCCCAGGATCGTATTGGCCCGAAGCGCAACCACGATCGCTGCCACGAGACCCTCGCGCGAATAGGACGCGGCGCCGAGCGTAATCAGCGGACTGCCTGGCGCACTCCATGGCATCACGGCGATCAGACCGAGCATGATCAGATTCAACACAAGAAATCGGCGCCAGGGCACGCGGATACCGAATCCCGCGAAAGTCAGGACCAGCGACGCGGCGAAAGCGATCGAGAGCATCGCGGCCGACTGAAGCGTCAACACGGCGATGGAAAGCGTTGTGGCCGCAACTACGCGCAGGCGAGGGTCCAACGCGGCGAGCCAGCGGGGGGACGGCGTTTGAACGAGGATCATGGCTTCGCCTTTTTATTGGCCTTGACGAGCGCAACCACTCCCGCAAGGCCGACGATGAAACCGATGCCCCCCAGGATATCTCGAAAGCGCGTGGACTGTTCGTATTGATCGAGCTGCTCGCGCAACGGCCGGATTTCTTTCGCGACGGCGCCGGCAATTCGCGCGTCGAGATCGTGGGGTTCAATGTGGACGCCGTGCGGCGACGACTCGCTGCCCAGTTGGTCCGCCGAAATATCGAATTGCGCGCGATGCCCATCTTCGGTTTCAGCAATGACGACGTGCCGGACATGTTCGACGGTCTGGTACTCGACGCGGCCATCGGCATCGGCGCTAAGCGATGCGAGGTTTTCGTTTTGAGGACCGTGAATGCTCACTTGTGCGTTCTTGGCGGGCGTTCCATCGCGGTAGGTCACGCGGGCGTGGATAACGCCGCTTTCGACTGTGGCGAAGACGTTCAACTCGTGCGCGTGAGCCGATCCGGCGAACAAGATTCCCGCGGCGAGGAAGGTGAAGCTCAGCGAAACCCTGTGAACACGCACATCATTGACCCGATTGTTCGGCGGCAAGTGTTGCGGAGTCGAGAGCCGGCAAGTCGGATTCCAATGCTGGCGCATCGAAAAGATGAAAGGTCTCGGGCCGCACCTTCTGGAGAAACACCACCGCCCAACCCGTCACGAGGCCCTCGATGATCATAATGGGCACGTGCGCGGCGATGACGGCCACTGCGACAAGCTTGAACTCGCTGCCGCTCAACACGAGTGCGAACGCTTGAAAGACAGCGGCGAGGAGGATGGCGATACCGCCCGCGGCGAAACCGATCCAAAACGGATTCGATCCGGACGTTCTCGTGAGCAGGCGCGCGAACATTAGATAGCAAACGATTCCCGGCACCGCCATGATGAGCGTGTTCACCCCGAGCGTCGTGAATCCGCCCATACCGAAGAGCGCCGCCTGCAACAACAGCGCCACGGCTACCGCGGGAAATACGGCCCAGCCGAGCAGCAGCCCCGTCAGCCCGGCGAGCACCAAGTGAACGGAGGTCGCGCCCGCAGGAACATGGATGAGCGACGCCACAAAAAACGCCGACGACAAGACGGAAACCTTGACCATGTCTTTGTCGGAGAGGACGCGCAATCCCACCGCAACGCCCGCGCCTGCAACGATAGCGCCGGTCGCCAAAACGGGCGCGGAAAGTACACCTTCGGGGATGTGCATGGCAGCCAAAACTCGCTCGATTTAGCGGTAATACTCGAACGCAAATAGTAATACACGCAACAATCCGAAGTAAAGCACGGGAGGGAAGCGGTCCTCTGCGTCCAAGCCACGGAGGGACGCGGAAGAGCCGTTGACACCACCCCAAACGCGCCGTAAACTGCACTGTCTGGGCGGCTACACGTAATGATACTGGGGGCGCGTCATGTCCGAACTTGAGCGGCTAAGTTTCACCATCGAGCAATCGCTATCGCGCAAAATGGAGCACCTGATGCGCTCCGGGAAGTTTCGGAACCGCTCGGAGTTCATCCGCGATTTGATTCGATCCCGCCTGGTCGAGGGGGAATGGGAACAGGATGGCGAGGCCCTGGGCACGGTGACCCTGATTTATGACCATCACGTGCGCCAGCTCGGCGACCGCCTGACCGACATCCAACACGCCCACCACCACGAAGTTCTCGCCACGACGCACGTGCACCTGGACCATCACGTGTGCGCCGAGATGATCATGATCAAGGGCCGCGCGAAGATGATCCGGGAGATGTGCGACCAGATGGGCCAGCAGAAGGGCGTGCTCCACGCCACGCTCTCCATGAGCTCGACGGGGAAGAAGCTACGATAGACACCATCGAAACGTCTAAGAAAACCCGAGTTGATGTAATTGGGAGCTTGCGCGAATTGCGTTGGGAGCGACAAAGCGGACGGGATTTTGTACTGTTTGGGTTGTTTCTCGCGGCTTCGGTTGCGGCTTTCCTCAATATTCGAGATGAGCCCGTCCCGTATAGCTCTGAAGAAGCTTTTCGCATCACCATGTGGTGGGCAATTGCTCCTACAATCCTGTTCGGAGGCTATCTGCTCGGTCTCCGAATCTCAAGCGAACATCGAACGAACTATCGATGTGCTTTATTTACACTAACCGTTATTTTTCTTATCTATGCGGTATACGCAGCAAATGGACCTTCGGACCCAAATACTGCTGCTCATATGGCCTTTTACCTGGTGCCTATAATCGGCACGGTGTCAGCGATCTTGATCTCTCTTTATATGATTTCGAATTCGGTCAGGCATCGAATGAGAAATAGAGATAAGTTGCGACCGACTGAAACGAAAACTGGCTCGTGACGCAGATTCGCGACGACAGGTTTTCACTAGATCTTAACGGGGGAAGCGCGACGGACGACTGGCTGAGCTTATCGGGGACTTGGAACATGGCGAGCGGTGCGACGCTGTGCACCTCTTCCCTGCGGCCGTGGCAATCCCGCATTCGGTAGTGGCCGCCCGCTCAATATTGGTGTAAACTGCTCGCTGTTCGTGCATCGGTTGGGCTGCAAAGAAGGAGGGAATCCCCATGAAACGTGCGTACGCCAGTATTCTGTTCGCGCTGCTGATCGCTCTTGCGATTCCGGCGTGGTCGAACGACATCCCCAGCGCCAAACCCGACAACGTCGGGCTATCGCAAGAGCGCCTCGATCGCATCACCAAGACGATCGAAGCCGACGTCGAAGCCGGCCGCATTCCCGGCGCGGTCGCCATGGTTGCGCGCAACGGCAAGGTCGCCTATTTCGAGGCACGGGGCCTCGCCGATCGCGAGAAGGGGGTCGCGATGAAGCCCGACACGATCTTCCGCATCTACTCGATGTCGAAGCCCATCACCGGCGTCGCGTTGATGATGCTATTTGAGGAAGGCAAATTTAAGCTTGGCGATCCGGTCGGGAAGTACCTTCCCGAACTCGCTGACATGCAAGTGCTGACCGAGAAGAATGCCGTCGAGGGTGGGCCCACGTTCAATATTCCAGACCTCGACGAGGACAGCGCGCCCGGCCCCGCAGTCGATTCCAATGCGTACACAACTGCCCCCGCCAAGCGCCAAATCACCGTGCAGGATTTGCTGCGGCACACGGCCGGTTTCTCCTACGGATTTTTCGGCAGCACCTCCGTCGACAAGATGTACGTCGCGAACGGCGTGCTCGTCAGCGACCGCGACATCGCCGACACCGTCCGCAAACTCGGCGAGATTCCGCTGCAGTACGAACCCGGTTCCCGTTGGCACTACAGCGTGGCCGTCGACGTGCAGGGGCGCCTGGTCGAGGTGCTCTCCGGCATGCCGTTCGACGAATTCCTCCAGGAACGCATCTTCGGACCGCTCGGCATGGTCGACACCGGCTTTTACGTGCCCAAGGAAAAGATGTCGCGCTTCGCGCAGATGTACTCGCCCAACGGCGAAGGCGGTCTCGACGTCGCGAATCCCGCGATGTCGCGCAACTACGTGAACGAGCCAACGCTGTTCTCCGGCGGCGGCGGGTTGGTCTCGACGGCGAACGATTACATGCGCTTCTGCCAGATGATGCTCAACGGCGGCGAGCTCGACGGCAAACGTTTCCTCAGCCGTAAGACGGTCGAACTGATGACGGTCGATCATTGCGCGGACATCCCCGCGGGCCGCGAAGGACAGGGCTACGGCTTTGGTCTCGGATTCGCCGTCGCGAAAGACCTCGCGCGCATCGGCATCCCCACCAGCATCGGCGAATACAACTGGGGCGGGGCAGCCGGCACGCGCTTCTGGATCGACCCGAAGGAGCAATTGATCGGCGTGTACATGGTGCAAATCCTGCCGCACCCATTCACCTTCGGCGAGGATTTTAAAATCCTATCGTATCAATCCATCGCTGACTAAACGATCGCCGGGAGGGACGCGCTCCGGCGCGTCCTTCTTTTTTTCAAGACCGAGCGTACACATGGTCCCGCCGCGACATAGCGATTCGTGCAGACAAGCGAATCGCGGACTCACCGCTATAGAAGTCGTGGGCGCCTGTGTGGTGATCGCCGCGATCGTGATCATCGGGACGATCTATGTGCGAAGAATTCAGTTGGCTCAACTCCAGGCAGTCGCTGACGCAGAGCCATTGAAGGTTTTCGCGTTTTCTGCAGTCGCGAAGAAAACCACGTTCGATCCCGAAGAAGAGGTATTATTCCACCTCGAAGTGTTCAACCCCACTTCGTATGATCTCGACCTGAAGTGGGCGGGGATAGCGTGCATTTTCCCTCGATTCGAGCAAGGTTCCAACCGTTCACGATTCAATCCTAACCCACGAGGAACGCTTAGATTACGATGGGAGAAAGTGACCTCGTTCGACGATACTGCGGAAGTACTGGAGGACTCGTGGACGAAATATTGGGAGAAACCACAGGAGCGTGTACACAAGATACCGTCGAAGTCCCGTGCGCTGTATCGACTAAGCGCAGGGACCGGCGAGGTACTTGGAGAGATGTATCGAAACGCGCGAGATCCGCGAACAGGGGAGATTACATTCGTTCTCCAACCAAGCCGAATGCACGTTGCTAATCCGCGAATGGAACTTCCGCGGGTTACTTTCCAAGTTTCAGAACCTATCGATGAATAGATCGAATTAGGGTTGTTTGCGTGACATCATGCGTATGACTATTGCGCGCGCGTCAGTGCGAGGTGAACGCGGCCTCACCGCGCTCGAAGCGGCGATTGCATTGGCCGTGATCTCCATCGTCGTCATCATCGCGACGATCTACGTTAGGCGCGTGCACTTGGCGCAACTCCAAGCAACGGCTGACACGGAGCCTTGGAACGTTTTCGAGTTTTCAGCGGTCCCGAAGAAAATCACATTCGATTCGGAAGAAGAGGTGATATTTCATCTCGAGGTGTTCAACCCGACGACATATGATCTCGACCTGAAGTGGCGGTCGTTCGCGTGCATAATCCCTGACGAATCACTCGGGATGATGTTGGAATGGGAGAGGGTGGGCTCGTTTGAAGATGCTGCAGACGTACTCGATGACTCTCGCGGAAAACCAAAGGGGCGCCTACACAAGATGCCTTCGAAGTCCCGCGAACTGTTTCGGCT
>JBGTJY010000329.1:0-11005 GCA_041744855.1 Candidatus Hydrogenedentales bacterium | reverse complement strand
GCGCTACAAATAACCGCGCGTTAGCGACAGAAGCTCGGTGGCTTTTTGGAAGGCCCCTGCGCAGAAATGACGTCACGGGACGTGGAGATATTGAACCCTACGAGCCGATAGCGTTTTCCGCGGGTGTCAAAACTTTCCCCGGCAGCGCGTACGTGAGACGCCCCGCTTCGACGACGAATTTGCCGCGCACCATCACGTAGTCCACGCCCGACGCGTATTGATGCGGCCGAAAGAAGTCCGCCATGTCGCGGATACGCGCGAGATCGATGACGGCGATATCGGCGGCATTTCCACGCGCGATTGTTCCGCGTTTTTCGAGCCGGAGAATTTCCGCCGGCAAGCTCGTCATGGATCGAATCGCCTGTTCGACGCTCAACACCTGTTGCTCGATCGCGTAGTGGCGAATTTTTCTGGGGAAAGTTCCGTAGTAACGCGGATGAACGGGCGGATCGTCGGGCAACGCGATGCCCGCGTCGGAGGCGGTCATCGTCCACGGTTGCGCGGCGAATGCCGCCACGTCCACTTCGGACATGGAAAAGCCGCGCAATCGCACGCCGCCGAATCGATCCTTGTATCCGTGAAATTGAAGCTCGTAGACCATTTCCACGGGCGAGCGTTCGTGTGTCAGCGCGAGCGCGGCCAGCGTTTTTCCGATAAACGCTTCGTTGGGATGATCGAAGATGATGATGTGCTCCGCGTTGCCCCGGCGCACAATCATGTGGTGGATGTCGCGCTCGAGTTCAGCGCGCGTTTCATCCGTCACGATTGCCCGGCGCAACGTCTCCGCGTAGTCGGGGTTCCCATTCTCATCGTTTGTGCGGTATCGCTCCGCGACCCACTGCGGAATGAGCACGATTTCGCCGTCGCTGCCGGAGGTGTTGTAGGGATACTGATCGGCCCAGATGGGTACGCCGCGGTCCCGGGCATCTTTCATTGCGTCGATAATCGCCTTGCTCGAGCCCCAGTAATTCTCGCCGCGGGCCTTGATGTGCGTCGCCACGGTCGTAACGCCGGTTTCCTCGGCGATGCGAATTTGTTCGTGGACGTTGTCCAGCATCGTCGATTGATTCGGCGGATCTTGACTAGGCAGAAACCACATGGGGTCCGAGCCGGAACTTCGCTCGTGCACGACGTAGATTCCCCCGAAGGGTTTCAAGAGTTTGACGAGCGCGATGACTTCTTCCGTTTCGCTCCAGATGCCCGGCGTGTATTCGAGGCCGGCGCTAAGGCCCCATGCGCCGTCCTTCATTCCCTCGCGCACGAGGCCGGCCATTTTCTCGACTTCTTCCGGGGTCGCTGCGCGCTTGTAATCCTGGCCGAGCACCTGCGCGCGCACGGTGTTGTGGCCGACCATCAGAATCGCGTTCGGACCGATTCCGCGCCGGTCCATTTGTTCGCGCTGGCGTTCGATGCTATCGGGGCTGCGGCCGTCCTGATTCACCACGACCGTGGTCACGCCTTGCGTAACCAGGTTCGGAGCGGCGCGGCGGCGTTCGTCGCGCGAGCGCAGCCCGCGGTCGGACGGTCCGTCGGCGTGGCTGTGCAAATCGATGAAGCCCGGGACAAGTGTCTTGCCAGAAATACTGATCGTCCGCCGCGATTTCGCCTGCGACAAATCGCCGATGGCGGCAATGGTGTCGTCGACCACGCCGACATCGGCCACGACCGCTGGAGACCCCGTTCCGTCCATCACTTGGCCGCCCTGGAAGATGACGTCGTAGGTTTGCGATGCAGCCGGCGCTACAAAAAATATCGCCACGGCAATTGCCGAGACGGCAACAGAGAACGAAGAAAAATTGGCTTGCTTCATTACTTGCTCCGGATGGGCGCGCGAATGCGGACTTCAATGTGCGGTCGGCCGCAGAGGCGTGCGGGATTCAATATTCTAACAGGACGCAACGGCTGGCGCGGATTTCTCGTCGGCCAAACGGGAGGCTAGCGATTCAATCCAGCGCGAACTCGACCGTTCCGCGGAGTATCACAGCCTGACACGCGAGCCGTTGGCCGGCATCGAGGTCCATGTCCACTTCTTTGTCGTTCTTCGGCGCGAGATTCTCCATGCCTTCCACGACGCGGCAGATACACGTGCCGCAGACTCCGTCCGTACAACCAAAGGGCATGCCTAACTCGTCGCACGCGTCGAATACCTTCTGACCGTCCGGCACTTGTCTTTCGTCGCCTTCGAACCGCACCGTTGCCATATATCGAATCAATCTCCTGAATGGGGGGGTATTCAGATCGGGGATCGCGAAAAAAATACGCGAACGTTTATAGAGGCTATCCCAAAACACAAGCGCCCGTCATTCTGAGCGCGAGCGAAGAATCTCCACGTCCGGATAACCGCGGAAGATTGGCGCGAACGAGATTCTTCGCTCGCGCTCAGAATGACTGAAAGTGAAGTTTCGGGATAGCCTCTAGAATCCGGAACACAAGGGATTCAAGACGAGACAGGGAATAGTTCAATCCACGAACACGAATTCGTTCGCGAGTAGCAGCACCTGCGCGTAGGCTTCCCACGGCGTCAGCGGTTCCGGCAAGGTCGGCGGCGGGCCGCTGAAATCGGCTTGCGCGTGCCACTCGATCGCGCGCGAGCCGGTATCGTCGGATGCATCCGCCGCTTCGAGCAAACTCACGTGCGGCATCCATTCGAAAGAATCGAAGGACTCGTTCGTTCCCGGCGCGACGACGAAATCGATCGTGTCGCCTGCCGCTACGCGAATGTCATCCAACTCGGCCTCGTGCCTATCATGGAAAACGGTCTCCGTCCAAAGCACGCCGTGCGCGTTGTGCGCGATGTAACCGATCACGCCGTCGCCTTGATCAGCTTCGTGCTTGAGTCGCCCGTTGATCTCGATGAGCGCGTCGTAGGGAGCAATCCATCGGCGGATGGCCGCGTGATCCGCGTTGCCTCCCGGATGTCCGCCGTGATTGTGCAAGGAAACCCAACCCAGAGTCGGATCGGGCATGGACGCGCCGCCTTTCCACGCGCCATCGCCGAAAAACGGCAACGGCGTAAAACTGGTCACGGCGCCTTTCTCGCTATCGAGTTTGCCGTAGCCGTATTGCCACGGGGATGGCGGCGGACCCTCGGGCGGCTCGGCTTCGCCCAAGCCGTCGATGAACGCGCGGCCGCTTTCAATCTCCGATTGCGACGGAGCGCGCTGATAGAGCACGCCGTACACGGACGCGATTCTCGCAGCGACATCGTCGCTTGCCGCAACCTCGCTGCGTTGGACGAGCGACCGCGCCTGCTGCACGACGAAGGGACTGTTCATCATAAACAGCGCCTGTTGCGGCACGGTCGTGTAGTAACGCGCCGGGCTGTGCACGTCGGGCGACGCGAAATCGAAGGTCCGAAATAGGGCGGGCAGATTTTGGCGCTCGATGCGGCTATATACCGTGCGCCGCGGCGAAAACGGCGGCTCTGAAATCTCGACCGATGGCCCGCCCATCGCCGTATCCAGTGAATTCGACGCGACGAGCCACGAATCGCGCAGCGCCTCGAAATCGAGCCGCTTCCGGTTTTGCCGGGCCAATAGTCGATTCTCCGGATCGCGGGCGATCATACCGGCAGGCGCAACGCTGCTACGCCGATAGGTATCGGACGTCACGATCGTCTTGATCAGCCGCTTGGTGGACCAACCGTCCGCGACGAATTCCGCCGCCAAATAGTCCAACAACTCCGGTTGATCGGGAGGCTCGCTGCGAAGACCGAAATCGCTCGGCGAATCGACGAGCGGCCGATCGAAGAGATGCATCCACACGCGATTGACATATACGCGCGCGGTCAGCGGATTGTCGGGGCTTGCGATCGCCCGCGCCAATTCGAGCCGGCCGCTGCCTTCGGCAAATGGCGGATGATCGCTTGCGGAGAGCACCTCGACGAATCGTCTCGGGATGGAATCCCCGCGGTTTTCGGGCTTGCCGCGCAGGAACACGTACGGATCGAAAGGCGCTCCGTCGTTCATGATCATCGCGCGGTCGGGCCGCCCGGGATGGGTCGCCTCGATGCCCTGAATGGCCACGCGCAATTGCGTGACGCGATCGCGCGTGGGGATGTCGAGATATTGCTCGAGTTCCCCCTTGGGCACATTTGCCGGTGTGCCGACGCCGTACAGTTTTTGGCGGAACGCTTCGAGATTCGCATCCGGCAGCGTGGTCGGCAACTCCGGTTGTGTGCCTTCGGTCAGCGCCGCGATCTGGTACGCAGCGGCGATCCGTTGCAACCACTCGTTGTCCGCGCTGCGAAACAACTCGCCGTAAAGATTCGTCAACGCTTCGACCGATGCCGGTTGGGCATCTTTCAGCCGCGCTCGCAACAGCGGGTTCACGGCGGAATCGTCCTTTACCCAATTCGCGAGGAGCGCGCTAAGTTCTGCGTCAAACGTCTCGGCGGGCAACGCGGCCGCTGCGGCCCACGCGCCGAAAATGGCGTCCTGCTTCACCGGCTCCGCCTTCATGAAGTCCCGCCACTTCTGTATCAACTGCCAATGTAGTTCGCGCTCTTTCGCGAGTTCCTGAATGTTCGCCTGTTCGGTCATGTCGCGCGCGTCGTACGCGGCGCGCAGGTAGTCGGCGACTTTCGATCGCACATGCTCCGAGAACTCGACGTACTTCCGATGGTTGAACGCGTCCAGATCGTTTCGCGCGCTAAGCAGTTTGCGCTCGTAGTCCTGATATTCGGGGTCATCGGGATTCGGCGTCTCGATGAGCGGAAGCTCGCCGGGTTCATTCGAGCTGCGAAACACGCCGTAGAGCGAGTAATAATCGGCGGCGGGGATAGGGTCGTATTTGTGATCGTGGCAACGTGCGCACGTGACCGTCAGGCCCATGAAACCGCGCGTCACGACATCGATGCGATCGTCGATGATGTCGTCGAGAACCCCGATGAATCGACGCCCGAGCGTCAAATAACCCATCGCCGCCAGCGGACGCTTGTCGTCGCCGAGCTCGAGTTTGTCCGCGGCGATTTGTTGCACGATGAATTGGTCGTAGGGGAGGTCTTCGTTGTACGCGCGAATGACGTAGTCGCGGTACGTGTGCGAGAACGCGTAGTTGCGCTCCTCCTGAAACACGTAGCCTTTCGTGTCGCTGTATCGCGCGATATCGAGCCAGTAGCGGCCCCAGCGTTCGCCGAAGCGCGGCGATGCAAGGAGGCGATCGACCAGATTCGCATAGGCATCCGTCGATTCGTCGTTGACGAAGGCCTCGACTTCCTCAAACGTCGGCGGCAATCCGATCAAGTCAAACGAAAGCCTGCGAATCAACGTGCGCCGATCGGCGATCTCGACGGGGGCAAGTCCCTCCGCGTCGAGCCGCGCGCGAACAATGCGATCCACCGCGGATTCATCGGCGGAATCGGAAACATCGGGCGGACGGACGGGTTGGAAAGCCCAATGGTTCGCCCGCGCATCGGCCAACCGTTCGTCCATCGTCTTCGGAAGGAGCTTGTTGACCGATTCGTTGGGCCACGGCGCGCCCATCGTAATCCACTGCAGCAACACTTCGATTTCCGCGTCGGGCAGGGGGGCATCGGGCGGCATCTTGATCTCGCCCGTCCGGCGAATCGCTTCGGCTAGGCGAGACGTATTGGGATCGCCGGGTGTTATGGCGGGCCCGTTCTCGCCGCCGAGCAACACAGCGGCGCGGCTGTCGAGACGAAGGCCGCTCTTCTGCGTCTCCGCGCCGTGGCATTCGACGCATCGCTCGGCAAGAATCGGGCGGACGTTCTTCTCGAAATACTCGATCGATTCCGCGGAAAACGCACTCGCGTTGGCGGGCTCTAGGTGTGGGGCGTCGTCCCGTAAGACTTCCAGGAGCGCCTTGTAAAGGTCCTGCTGCTGTGCGCCATCGTCCGCCGAGCGCGCAACAGGCACCACGACGGCAAAAATAGCGAACCCCAGTATGTTCAACCCAAGCCGAAGCACAGCCATATTTTATGCGAAAAGCGTGGCTCTCCGCGAATCCGCCGTGGCACAATGCGTCGATGAAACGAGGGGTTCGAATTGGCCTGGCATTGGGGATTTCCATACTCCTCGGCACGGCGACTATCGCATGGCATTCCCGGCCATCGGCGCGGGGTCCAGTCGTGACCGCCGCCGAATTTCAGCGCATCGTGTCCGGTATGACCTATGACGAATGTGTAGCCATTATCGGTTCGCCGGGCACGCCGTATGGCGCGACTGGGCCGTCGACCGAACCCAGCGAGAGTACGGAATGGGTCTCGTATCTGTGGACCAATAGCCGCGACAGCTCCGCCGAGATCAGCTTCTTCCGCGGCGGCGTTGAGAGCAAAAGGGAGCACGCGCTGCCGTAGTCTCGCACAAATTTGCTGTCTCGATTGCGCTCGGAATCATTGCGCCTGTAGATTGGCTCGGAGCTGTTGTCGATTGAATAGTTCAACGTAAGTTTCATACCTGTAGATTCGGTACCGACGCTGACTCGTGATTTCAATCAGAATTCCTTGGCGTACGAACCCTTTGACTAGTTTGGATGCCGTGGCATAGGCGACTCCCAAAATCGATTCGACGCTTCTCACGGTGACCACGGGTGTTTGATAGAGCTGATCGAGGAGTTGCAACGCGCGGCTACTGGAGGACATTTTTACCACTTTTGCGCGGTCCAACTCCCGGAGATCGAGGATCGCGCGAGCGGTTTCCGTGGCGGCCTGGCTAACTTCGAAAATTCCGCGCAGAAAGAACTTTACCCAGCCCTCCCAATCGCCGTCGTTACGAATAGCCATGAGCCGATCGTAATACTGAGAACGGTGTGCCTTGAGGTAGTAACTCAAATAGAGTAACGGTTTGATCAAGATTTTGCGTTCACACAGCAAAAGAGTGATGAGAAGTCTGCCGACGCGGCCATTTCCGTCATTGAATGGATGTATCGTTTCGAATTGCGCATGACATAGCGCTGCGTGAATTAGTGCAGGATACGATTGGCTGTCGTGAAGAAAACGTTCGAAGTCGGACAGAGCTTGCTGTAATTCCACCGGTGGCGGTGGAACGAATTCGGCGTCTACCAAGTTCGCACCCTTCGCGCCAATAAAGTTTTGAGAGGTTCGAAATTCTCCGGGCAGGCTATTGCCTCCGCGAACACCCTGGAGCAGAATTCCGTGCATCTCCCGAACGAGGCGTAACGATAGGGGCAGTTCGGACAAGCGACTCAACCCGTAGTTCATCGCCGCGACGTAGTTGACGACTTCTTCGACATCGTGGGGGAGTCGCGCTCGACCTTCCTCGAATTCGTACGAAAGCACATCCTCGAGAGTGCTTTGGGTTCCCTCAATCTGGGAACTTAGTACTGCCTCGTGGTTCACGTACATCGCGACAAAGAGATTTGGGTTGGGCAGGACCGACGCGACCCCGTCGAGTCTGCCCAGCGCCCTGTCAGCTTCGGACAGATGGTTTGTCAGTTCGGCATCGATTACCAAGGGCGGTCGGGGTGGGAGGGAGGATGGCACGAACGCTCGGTAACCCAAGGGTTGCCTTACGTAACGTCCTGCTCTCGATCGTTCATTCATCATTATTATTACTTTTAGTAATTACGTCGAAGTTTTTTCGTGCCTTATTATAGAAAATGCTCTGTTTCTAAAACAAGACGACTCTCCGCTCAGGTATATCTCAATCTTCTGACATTAGGAAATCAACGCCCCACATCCAAAGTCCATTTGCTAGGAGACGATTCTTGCGCATTCCCTCGAACTCCCCGTAAACTCGCCAACATCTTGGGCCGGGGCGCAGCGCATATGGTGACCGATCTCCCCGATGGGCTTGTCGTCGTCAGTAAGCGTGGCTGCCCGACCTGCGTCATGCTCGAACCGGTAATGAGCGAGCTCGATCGCTCGGGGACGCCGCTTACCGTATTGACGCAGGACGACTTGTCTTTCCCGAAAGGCGTCGCGCGCATCGTGGATGACACAACGCTCGAGCGTTCGTATCGGCTTTCTATCGACACAGTGCCTACGCTCATTCGCGTGCAAGCTGGCCGCGAAGTCGAGCGCACGGTCGGGTGGAATCGCGACGCGTGGACGCGCGTCACGGGAGTGAAAGGTCTCGGCGCTGGACTTCCAAACCACCGGCCTGGTTGCGGGGCGCTCAATGTCGAGCCGGGGATGCCCGAGACGCTCGCGGTGCGCTTTGGCGATACCGGAATGTCCGCGCGCCGGATCGAGCTGGCGCCTCTCGAAGACGAAATGGAGGCGTGCTTCGATCGCGGTTGGTCCGATGGTCTGCCCGTCGTGCCGCCGACGGAAGTGCGCGTCTACCGCATGTTGCAAGGAACGACGCGCAAACCGGACGAGATCATTGGGAAAGTCCCGCCGAATCTCGCGGAATGCACCGTCGAAAAGGTCGCGATTAACGCCGTGCTCGCGGGCTGCAAACCGGAGTATTTGCCCGTCGTGTTGGCCGCGGTCGAGGCGGCGTTGGAAGACGAGTTCTGCATGCACGGACTCCTCGCGACGACTTGGTTTTCGGGCCCAGTCGTGATCGTGAGCGGTCCGATCGCGAAATCGATCGGCATGAACTCGGCGGGCAACGCGCTGGGTCAGGGCAACCGCGCGAACGCCACGATCGGCCGCGCGCTGCAACTCGTCATCCGCAACGTCGGCGGCGGAAAACCGCAAGGCGTCGACCGCGCCACGCTTGGGAATCCCGGCAAGTACACGTTTTGTTTCGCGGAATCGGTCGACGGCACGCCGTGGGAATCGCTTTCCGAGCAGCGCGGCTTTTCTCGCGATACGTCGACGGTCACGCTATTCGGCGGCGACGGCGTGCAAGGCCTCTTCGATCAAAAATCGCGCACGCCCGATTCGCTCGCGCGCTCGTACGCGTTGTGCTTGCGTACAATTTCGCATCCGAAAATGGCCATGGCCGCGGATGCGTTTCTCGTGGTATCGCCGGAGCATTCGCGCGTGTTTATCGAGGCCGGATGGTCGAAGGCGAAATTGATCGAGGAGTTGAACAAGTTGCTGATGCTGCCCGGCAAGGACATGATCGAAGGCGCGCAGGGAATCGCTGAAGGACTGCCGAAGCATTTGGCCGACGCCACGATCCCCAAGTTTCGCCCTGGCGGACTCAACGTCGTGCGCGCAGGCGGCACCGCGGGATTGTTTTCGGCGATCATCGCCGGCTGGCCCGCGACCGGCAAGATGGGCAGCTCGCCCGTAACGAAGGAGATCGTCCCATGATGACCGAACGGCGCATTCTGCTCGATCCGACTGCCGAGACCGCCGCGGCGCATCGCGAACGATTGCCGCGGTTGAACGCGCTCGACGGCAAGACGATCGGCCTACTCGACATCTCGAAAGCCCGCGGCGACGTATTTCTGAATCGCATCGAGGAAAAACTCAAGACCCGTGGCGCGACGATCAAGCGTTACCAGAAACCCACGTTTACGCGCGTCGCGCCGATCGATTTGAAACAACAAATCGCGACGGAATGTCACGCGGTGATCGAGGCGCTTGCGGACTGAGGGTCCTGCACGTCGTGCAGTTTGCATGACATCATGGACATCGAATCGCGCGGAATTCCCGGGGGCTATGTGGCATCGACGGAATTTGAAGAAGCGACGCGCATCCAGGGGATTGCGCTCGGCTACGAACCCGCGGTGGTGTACGTGCAGCATCCGATACAAGATCGAACGAACGACGAGATGATTCAGTTAGCCGACGACGCATATGATCGGGTCGTGAACCTGATTCTGAACGCCTGACGTTGTAATCCAATCGTGCCCCCCGCCACGGATATTCCGGAAATCACGCCCGTTCGGGAGGCGCATCGCTTCGATGAGGCACGTCTCGCGCGCCATCTCGCGGAACACTTGCAGAGCGACTTTGCCGATCTCCGTGTGCGCCAATTCGAAGGCGGTCAATCCAATCCCACGTACTTTCTGGAGAACGCCAGCAAGCGATACGTGCTGCGGAAAAAACCGCCGGGAACGTTGCTGAAATCGGCGCACGCGGTTGATCGGGAATATCGCGTGATCAGCGCGCTCCGGGATACGGGCGTGCCCGTCCCGCGCACGTATTTGTTCTGCCAGGACGAGAGCATCATCGGCACGCCGTTCTTCGTGATGGAATATATCGAAGGCCGGGTGTTCACGGACCCGTGGCTCGGTTCGATGACGCCGACGGAACGCGGCGCGCTGTTCGAGCATTTCATCCAGGTGCTCACCGCGATCCACGCGATCGATCTGAAGACGCACGACCTGGAAGACTACGGCCGCGCCGGGAATTTCTACGAGCGCCAGATCGATCGATGGACAAAGCAGTACCGCGCTTCCGAGACGGAGACGATCCCCGCGATGGACGCGCTGATCGATTGGTTGCCGAAACATATTCCGCCCTCCGACGAGACCACGCTCGTCCACGGCGATTACCGCATCGGCAATTGCATCGTCCACCCGACCGAGCCTCGATTGATGGCAGTGCTCGATTGGGAACTCTCGACGACGGGTCATCCGCTCGCCGATCTGGGCTACGCCTGCATGATGTACCGCCCCTACACCGGCGAAGTACCGAAGCATGTCGAAGGAGTCCCGACGGAGGCGGAATTCGTCGCACGGTATAGTCAAATCTCGGGACGCGACGCGGAATCGAACTGGACGTTCTACGTGGTTTTCAATCTGTTCCGATCGGCCGCCATCGTGCAAGGCGTCTACAAGCGCGGCATCGACGGTATCGCGAGCTCCGAACATTGGCGAGAACGTTCCGAGTACGCCAAGACCTCAGCGAATCTCGCGTGGAAACTGGTTCAAGAGAAGTAAACAAAGTCCCAAAACCTTACTTTCAGTCATTCTGAGCGCAAGCGAAGAATCTCCGCGCCCGGATAGCCACAGTAAATGGGTGAACGAGATTCTTCGCTTGCGCTCAGAATGACGAGCATTTTAGTTTTAGGAAGCCTCTAAGCAAAGTCCCTCTTCGAAGGGGGATTTAGGCGGATGTCATTCCGTAGAATGACGGCCTCGAATTCAAAAAAAGGAGGAGCACCGTGAGCGCCAAACG
>JBGTJY010000328.1:0-3137 GCA_041744855.1 Candidatus Hydrogenedentales bacterium | reverse complement strand
ATGCGAGTAGAACCAGAACATGTGCTGGAACAACACCGGGTCGCCGCCGTAGGCCGGGTCGAAAATGCCGACGCCCCACACGCGCTCGAGCCCGATGAGGAAGAGCGTAATCGCGACGACGGGGGTGCCGAGCATCATGATGATGCCCGTCGCGTAGTGGGCCCAAAGGAACAGCGGCATGCGGAACCAGGTGAGGCCGGGCGCGCGCATTTTGTGGATCGTGACGAGGAAATTGATGCCCGTTAGGATCGACGAGAAGCCGGCCATGAACGCGGCGGCCACAGCGATAAAGACCGCCGTGTTCGCGTAGCTCGTGCTGAGCGGCGCGTAGAACGTCCAGCCGGTATCGACGCCGCCCGCGCCGAGCGCCGTGAGCGCGAGAATGCCCGCGATGACGTACACGTAGTAACTGAGCAGATTGATTTTCGGGAACGCGAGATCGCGGCATCCGACCATGATCGGCACGAGGAAATTACCCAGCGTGGCGGGCACGGACGGAATCAGGAAAAAGAAAATCATGATCACGCCGTGCAGCGTGAAGAACTTGTTATACGTGTCCGGCTCGAAGAGATCGCCCGCAGGCGTCATCAACTCGATTCGGAACAACATGGCGAACACGCCGCCGATGAAAAAGAAGACGGTAATCGACGCGAGATAGAGCATCGCGATTCGCTTGTGGTCGACGGTCAATATCCACGACTTGAGCGAATAGTCGACGTTCCAGTAATTCACTGGAGGCGCGTCGTGCTCCTGGGGTTCCGGGCTTGTGTGCCGTTCTGCTACTACAGCCATCTCATTCAGCCTTTTTTGCGTTTAGCCTGTATAGGTGTCGGCGGGCGGGGTTCGAATGCCCGCGGTGATGTTGTATAGGTGAAATCATGGTTGCGGCGCCGGCGGAATCGGTTGCGCGGGGACCGCTGGTTGCGGGGCCGCGCCCGTGGCCGTATCTGCCGCCGCGGATTCAGCCGCGCCCACTTCGGATAACGACTTAATATACGCGATGAGGTTAGTGACATCGTGATCTTGCAGTTGATTCACAAAGCTCGGCATGAGCGGCGTGTAGCCCTCGACGATTTCCTTGTTGGAGAACATGATTGAATTGTAGAGATACTGCTCGTCAGCCAACTTCGTTTCGCCGGAGGTGAGCGTAACGGTCGAGCCGTAGACGTTCACGAGGTCGGGTCCGCGCGACCCGGCTTGGCCCGTGTGGCACGTGACGCAGCCGCGCTGTTCGAAGAGCGCGGCGCCGGCGTCGACCGGCGATAGCTTCGGTCCACCCTGCAGCCACAGGTTGTAGTCGTCCGGTTTCATCGCGTACACCTTGCCGCCCATGAGCGAGTGCTCCGTACCGCAATATTCGGCGCAGAACAAATGGTATTCGCCTGCTTTCGTGGCCTCAAACCAGAGCTTGGTGTAGCGGCCGGGAATGACGTCGTTTTTCACGCGGAATTCCGGCACGTAGAAATCGTGTAACACGTCCAGCGAGGTCATGGTCAGCTCGACGGGACGGCCAATCGGGACGTGCAGCTCGTTGATTTCCTGTTTGCCGTTCGGATGTTGAATACGCCACATCCACTGCTTCGCGACGACGTCGATTTGCCAGGCGCCTTCGGGAACCTTGTTGTAGTCGGCGAAGAGGAGAGCGCCCCAGAAGAAGAACGCGAGGAATACTATCGTGGGTACTACGGTCCAGGTGATTTCCAGCGCCGGGTGTTCAAGCGCCTCGGAGTGCCGCGGCGCGTGGGGTTTCGATTGGCGAAACCTGATGCCGATATACGCGATCGCGGCGAAAATAGCGATAGTCGAAATGATTGACAGCGCGCTCAGGATGTAATAGAGCGGGTCGACTTTTTCGGCGAACGTCGAGGCCTGAACGGGAAATATGGGGAAATTTAACATGGGTCCTATGCTTTCAAACGCGAATTGAGATCAATACTCGGTAGATTTGCCTTGGCTGCGGCCTTTTCTTTGCGACGCACTTGAACGTAGTGCGTGACCCAAAACGTGATGAGCCCGCAGATCATCAGGATTGCACCGATGCGCATCGCGCCGATAATGTAGAAACCGTAGTGGCCAGTCGAAGGATCGTATGCGTAACAGAGCAATACGAACTGATCGACAAGGCTTCCGATTTTGCCGTCGGACGCTTCGACGAGCGCGAGCTCGAGATTCCGCGGGAAGTACTCGATGCCATAGAAGTACTTGGATAGCTTGCCGTCCGGCGTGAGAATCATAATCGCCGCGGAATGCGCGTACTGATCCGTCGCCGGGTCGTAGGTGTAACGAAATCCGACTGCATCGGCGAGGGGCTTGATAGAAGATTCGGGACCCGTCAGGAAATGCCAGCCGGCGTCTGCTTCGGGCCATGCCTTGTCGTCGCCCGGCATCTTCATGCGATCGAGATGATTTTGTTTTTTTGCGAGCGCCAACTCCGGCGTTTCGCCGGGATCGATGCTGACGTTAATGGCGTGATAGTCGTCGCCGAGCTCGTGCTTCACGGCGCGCAAGGCGATGTCCAAGCCGTTGAGAATCTGGTTACACAGCATCGGGCATTCGTAGTAAACAAGCGCGAGAACCGCCGGACGATCGCCCAGGTAGTCGCCGAGCGTGACCGTGTTGCCGTGTTCGTCTTTGAATGGCGTATCGAGTGGAATACGCGCGCCGAGCTCTTGCGTGATCTCGATCGCCTCGAAGCGTTTCGTCGGGTCGGGTCCGTTCATAAGATTGAGCGGGTCCGGCGGGGGCGGCAGTTGCGCGAACGACGCCGACGCAAAACAGAGCATCGCTGCGGCAACAATCAGAAGTCTGTCCACAGATTGCGGGTTCCGCGGAACCTGAGATGGACACAGATTTTTTTGATTGTCTACTGCGCCGCTATGGGGAAGGAAAGACGGCATTGTGTTAATGGGCGGCTTCTGCCGGGGCTGGTGTTGTCGTGGCCGTTGTTGGCGTTGTTGCGACCGGAGCCGCGGCGCCTTCGAGTGGTGGCACGGGCCGGACTTCAACGAGGCCGTTTTTCGCGATGATATCCATCGCGACATTGACGGGGATGCGATAGACCAGGGGTTCATCGCCGAGCACTTCGTACTTGGTTACGCGGGCGGCGAAGTCCGCTTCGAGGGCCTTGAGCGCCGCGC
>JBGTJY010000327.1:0-2605 GCA_041744855.1 Candidatus Hydrogenedentales bacterium | reverse complement strand
GAGCACGGCGTCGGACGTGCCGCCGGATCGACCCGCGACGACCGGCTTTCCATAGGCATTCGCCTCGGCGAAGACGAGACCGAAGCCTTCGACTTGACCGCGTGGTCCCGCCGCGGAGGGGAGCGCGAAGACATCGCAGATCGAATAGAGCGCCGCCGTGTCGCGATCGCTCAGCCGGCCCGGCATGCGCAGATGCTCGCGGAGTCCGACGCGATGCGCGGCGCGCGCCGTGTTCGCCATTTCCGGTCCCTGGCCGACGAGCACGAGTACGGCGTTGGGATGCCGCTCGACAATCTTCGGAAGCGCCTCGACCAGGCGCACGTGGTTCTTACGCGCGATGAAACGTCCGACGGCGAGAATGACGCGCTTGTCACGCAGCAGATAACGATCGCGCAGAAGTTCGAGCACGGAGTCATCGAGGATGAGCGGTTCCGCCGCGCCCGGCAGAATCGTGCGAATGTGACTCGCAACCACGCCGAAATCTTTGAGCGCTTCCTGCGTGAAATGGCTAATCGCGATGACGGCCTTGGCGTCGTTGAAGACATCTCGGAGCAAACCGGAAATCACGGGCGTATCGCGGAACCGCATGAATTCGTAAGCGTAGCCGAAGGTGATGAAGGACTTGTGATAAAAGCCCTTCAACGCCCACGCGATCAGGCCGCCGTGCCCCACGTTGATGCCCAAGACGATGTCGGGCCAATGCATGCGTTCGCGCGCTTTCATCAGCATTGGCGCGATCCGAAGCCAACCCAAACGATAGCCGTGAAACCGCACGACAGTCGCCGGCTCCATTTTGTCGAAGTCGACCATGTCCGGGAAGTAGGGCGCGACGACCGTCACCGAATGCCCAAGCCGATCGAGTTCGCGCGACAATTCGCGTGTGAGCGTGCTGATGCCGCCTTCGATCGGCGGAAAATCGGCTGTGAGTATCAAGACATTCACGGACGTTTCTGCACCAGGTATTCGCCGATGGCGAGCGCGTCGATGCCCGTCGAGTTGAAGCAGCGCAGCGCGTCTTCGGGCGTGTTCACGATTGGTTCGCCCATCACATTGAATGACGTGTTGAGCACCATCGGTACGCCGCGCCGCCGCTCGAATGCCTGGATAAGCCGGTAGTACTGCGGGTTGGTTTCGGCGTCGACGGTCTGCACGCGCGCGGTGCCGTCGACGTGCGTGATCGCCGGGACGCATTCGCGTTTCTCGGGCCGCACGCGATGGACGAAGAGCATGAACGGCGAATCCGTGCAGCCTTCGAAAAACTCCGGCGCGCGCTCTTTCAGGCAACTCGGAGCGAACGGGCGAAACTCTTCGCGATGTTTCACCTGCGCGTTGATGCGGTCCTTCATGTCGGCGCGCGTCGGGTCGGCAAGGATGCTGCGCGCGCCGAGCGCGCGTGGACCGAATTCCATCGCGCCTTGGTACCAGCCGACGATTTTCCCGTCTGCGATCAACTCCGCGGTTCGCTCCTCCAGATTCGCCGGAGTTTCGTATTGGATGTTCTCGCGATCGAGCATACGTTTGACCGAGCCATTGCCGTGACTCGGGCCGAGCCGCATGTCGCGCAATACAAACCCGCGATCGGCCTGCGTTTGCGCATGGTGCAATTGAAACGCGGCCCCAATCGCAATCCCGTCGTCCCCTGCCGCCGGTTGGATGAACACGCGCTCGAATGGCGACTCGCGCAGGATGCGGCCATTCATCGAGCAATTGAGTGCAACGCCGCCCGCCATGCACAGGTCCGTAAGTCCCGTTCGCTGGTGCAGCGTGCGGCACAAATGCAGCACGGTCTCTTCGAGCACCAGTTGAGCCGACGCCGCGATGTTCCGATGGCGCGTCTCGATGGTTGCGCCCTTCTTGCGCGGCTCGCCAAAACGACTCAGGAATTTCGGCGCGAGATACCCGCGCCGCGATCCCGGCTGAAAGTGATACGTCATGTAGCTCAGATCGATCTCGTATCCGCGTCCATTCGCGGGCTGCACGATCTTGCGGAACTCGTCTGCAAATTCGGGTTCGCCATACGAAGCGAGGCCCATCACCTTATACTCGTCGGACGCGCGCTGAAATCCGAGGTAGTCCGTAATCGCGGAATAAAAGACGCCCAGCGAATGCGGATACGGCGATTCCGCGAGCGTCG
Source organism: Candidatus Hydrogenedentales bacterium (assembly GCA_041744855.1). Classification (GTDB taxonomy): domain Bacteria; phylum Hydrogenedentota; class Hydrogenedentia; order Hydrogenedentales; genus JBGTJY01. The sequence goes on along the minus strand of JBGTJY010000327.1, from coordinate 471 downwards.
TTATCGTCCGGCCCTCGCCGCGGCCCATCCACGTGCTCGTCCATTCGCCGATGTAGTCGATCGACAGCAGGGCGGCGCGATCGAAGGGGCTGACGAAGAATGCGCTCGCGGCGTGCGCTGGATGATGGTCCATGAAGTGCAGGCGCGTCTTCGAGCCGCAGAGGCTGCGCATGTCCGCGACAAATCGCGCGTTGTGCACCAGCTCGTAGCCGATGTATCCGGCTGAATAGATCGGCGCGCGCAAGGCCTGCCGCAGGCGATAAGGAACGCGGCGCGCAATCCGTTTGAGCGGCCGCATGTACGCGCCGACGTGATCAATGTCGTTCAGTGTGAGTCCGGCGCGGTCGAGACAAAACTGCACCGCAAGCCGCGGGCATCCCCCCTGATGCTTCACCCGCGTCAGGCGTTCCTCGGCGACAGCCGCGACGAGCCGCCCATCGCATACCAGCGCCGCGGCGGAATCGTGCGAGT
>JBGTJY010000326.1:0-3876 GCA_041744855.1 Candidatus Hydrogenedentales bacterium | reverse complement strand
CCTGTTGCCATGAAGATTCTATATGACCAAGAGACCGACACGCTGACGATAGCGTTGCGCGACGAACGTATAAAGGAGAGCGATGAGGTGCGCCCAGGCGTCATCGCTGACTTCGGCTACGATGGCGGCGTCGTGCGGTTCGAAATTCTCGGCGCGTCGCTCCTCGTACAAAATGCGCGCGAAATTCAGTTCGCCGTCGGGAAGTAGCCGTTACCGCCAGCCCACGCGCATCTAATCTCGATACCCAATGAACTCGTCGAGCGTGAGTCCGACGTCTTGCAATTCGCCGGAGGAGATTGGGAGAAACGTCCCGGCCTTTGTGAAAAGGCACTGTCGTGGCGCGCCCGTCAGAATGCCGAATTGTTTGTGCGAGCCCTTCTGGCGGACCTCTTCGAAGCCAAGAGACTTCAGGATTCGGACCACTTCCCCAGGCGTTAAGACGTATTGCGGAGACACGGTTAGGGGATCGTGATCGTCTGCGTCCCCGCGAACTCCGCCTCGAGCTCGGGTTCGCCGTCTTCCAACAACATCGAGAGCACATCCTGGAGATTCTCGCGCAACTCGTCCAGCGTCCCACCCTGACTATGGGCACCGGGAAATCCCGGGACGTAGCCGACGTACAGACCAGTGTCCGCACATCGTTCAATTACCGTAAACGTTTGCATGCTGGTTCCAATTGCCCGTTATTTGCACGTATGATACACCGCAACGAGCGACCGGCGAAACGCATTGCGCCGCGCTTCTTGGGTGAACGCCTTCCGGGCCACTGGAACACCGACCGCTCGCGCTTCGACAACCCAGGCCAGGGCCGACTGCAATTTTGGATGTAGGTCTAGTACAATCCAGTCTGCGGGTGTTTCAACTGAATCGCCAGCTTCTACGAATCTAAGCCGGGCAACGCGCGAGCAGATGTAGGGGGAGCATTGGACCACGTCTCCGAAGCCGTTCGCTCGTACATCATGTCGAGCGTGAAGACTGCAGATACGTGGCCAGAACTTCGAATTCGTAAGCTCGTTCATCGGATGGGTTTCCGGTACACCCTCCATCGAGCCGAACTGCCAGGAAAGCCAGATTTGGTTTTTCCGAGCCGGCAAAAGATTATTTTTGTACACGGTTGCTTTTGGCACGGTCACCGCTGTCCAGGCGGGCGACTACCCAAATCCCGACAGGACTATTGGGCACCTAAAATCGCAAAAAATCTAAAGCGCGACAAACGGCAGCGGCGCGCGCTCACGAGGCTTGGATGGTCGGTAATGGTAATCTGGCAGTGCCACTTGCGAAATGAAGAGCGGTTGGCCGAACGCGTATATCGCTTCCTGACCAAATGAAAAGCCGGCCTCTCGCAATAGATCTATTCGCTGGTGCAGGCGGGATGTCGCTTGGCTTCGAACAAGCGGGTTTTGACGTTGCAGCCGCAGTAGAAATCGACCCAATCCACGCATCGACTCACCATTTCAATTTTCCGAGTACGTGCACCATCGTAAAATCAATAAGCGATGTAACAGGCGAGGAAATCTTAAGAGCAGCAAAGATCGAGAAGCGAAGAGTTGACGTGGTCTTTGGCGGACCTCCGTGTCAAGGCTTCTCCTTGATGGGACACCGTATGTTAGACGATCCGCGCAACCATCTCGTAAAAGACTTTGTTCGGATAGTGCACGAGTTGGAGGCGTCTTATTTTGTGTTCGAAAACGTTAAGGGACTCACGGTCGGTCCCCATCGAAACTTTCTTGAAATACTAATCAAAGAGTTCGATGAAATTGGCTACGATGTATGCGTTCCTTGGCGAGTATTGGATGCCAAACAATTCGGCGTTCCACAGGAACGCGAGCGGCTCTTTCTACTTGGAGCAAAGCGCGGGCTTGGGCTCCCTAGGTATCCACTCCCCATAAGTTCAGGAGAGAACGAACTATTTCGTCTTCCTTCAACCCCGCTCGCGCCCACATGCCGCGATGCGCTAGAAGACCTTCCAGACATTGAAGATTATGAGGAACTACTTTCCGCGGATTGCGTCAGCGTGGAAGGTTGGGCTGCGTCTTCCCGCTTCGCACGCGAACTTCATTGTCAGAGCCGAGACTCGTGGCATTTCGGATACCAACGGGAATGGAATCCCTTCATTCTGACGAGTAGTTTGCGAACCGCCCATACCGCGATTTCTCGACGACGTTTCTCCGAGACCACACCGGGAACCGTCGAACCTATTTCACGATTTTACAAACTTCACCCGGACGGGCAGTCCAATACGTTGAGAGCAGGTACCGATTCTTCGCGAGGCGCGTTTACGAGTCCGCGCCCTATTCACTATCGATATTCGCGATGCATATCCGTCCGCGAAATGGCGAGGCTGCACGGTTACCCAGATTGGTTTCGATTCCATGTCACCAAATGGCATGGTGCAAGACAAGTTGGGAATTCCGTTCCGCCTCCACTCGCACGCGCAATCGCGGGCGAGGTGATTAAAGCGCTTGAGGTTCAGATTAGGCAACCGTCCACCGTATTACAACTCGGAGAAACAAAGCTTCTGCAACTCGGACTATCCGAAGCAGCCAAGTACTGGAACGTGGTTCAGCCGATCAAACGCCGGGATAGAAAGAACGGACTCCGGAAACGAAAACAAGCGGATATCGAACGCGAGCGATTGAAAGCGAGTGGCCGCTAGATGCGGTCTAAACCTAAGCAATCTAATCGGTACTCCGCAATTCTTGAACGTATCTTTTTTTCGAAGTACCAAGCAGGCTCGCAAGAAGTGGCATTCGAGCGTGAGGAACTGGCAAAGGCCGCGAAGTCACTAAAGATAAATCTGCCAAAGAATTTGGGAGACGTGATCTACTCGGTCAGATATCGAACCCCAATGCCGCGAAAGATCGTTGAAACACAACCGGAAGGAATGGAATGGATTATTGAGGGGCAAGGAAAAGCGCTGTATCGCTTCAGACTGGCGGCGATCAATCGAATCACTCCCAATTTGCAACTCACCACGGTGAAGGTACCGGATTCAACACCCGAAATTGTCTCCGCTTATGCACTTTCGGACGAACAGGCGCTGCTGGCAAAAGTGAGATACAACCGGCTCTTGGATATTTTCGCCGGAAGCGCGACGTACTCGCTTCAAAATCATTTGCGAACGACGGTTGCCGGGTTGGGACAAGTCGAGATCGACGAGATTTACGTCGGCATCGATAAGCGAGGTTGTCAGTACGTGTTTCCGGTACAAGCAAAAGGCGGCAACGATCAGTTGTCAGCCGTGCAGACCAGGCAAGACATACTTTGTTGCGCGGAAAAGTTTCCGAATCTGATTTGCCGGGCCATTTCCGCCCAGTTTATTTCAAACGATCTAATCGCGTTGTTCGAGCTTTCTATCCAAGAGGGCATCGTGCAAATCGTCGAAGAAAAACATTACAAGCTGGTTCCTTCGGAACAAATCTCGCCTGATGATTTGAAGTCTTACTCCCGCACGACAAGCTAACTCGGTTAGAAACACGCACTCTTCGAACGCTCTGACTTTTTCGGTTGCGCGATGCGAGACTTCGCCAGCGGCGTCCTTCCGTTACCACCGCCCATCCGCCAGCGCCGCCGCCGTCCCTGGCGCCTGCGTCGGTCTTTGTCGCGCTGTTTCGGTGTAGGGCGTGGTGTCGATTTCTTCTAGCTGGATTTCTCCTGCCAGCACTTTTTGTTTCCATGCTTGGTGTTCGGGTTCGCGGTTGTGGAATTCGGGCATGACTTCTTGGGCGAAGAGTTGGAGGCTCGAGCAGATGTCTTCGTGGGTGTTTTTGCCGGCTTGGTTGAGCAGGATGACCTGGTCGACGTGGGTCGCTTCGAATTCGTGGAGTTTGCGGCGGATGGTTTCGGGTGAGCCGATGAGGCCTTCGGCTTGTTTGG
>JBGTJY010000325.1:0-1625 GCA_041744855.1 Candidatus Hydrogenedentales bacterium | reverse complement strand
AATCCAAACGCCGTCGCGCCCGCCGCGTCTTTGATGAAGACAAAGAGAAGCACGAAAATCACCGCCGCGATTGCGCTGATCGTGATGACCTGGCGCCGCAGATACGCTTTCGCACCTTCCTCGATCGCGCCCGCGATTTCGATCATCCGCTTGTTGCCGGCGGAGCGACTGATAACGGCTTTAATAAGGACAAAAGCGAAGACGAGGCCGGCGGCGGCGCAGAGCATGGAAAGCGTCACGCCGAAGTCGAGGAACGAAAGGGCTAGGAGGGTCATAGATGGGTCGGATTGGAAGTGGGGGACTCTAGGGAGTTTTGCCTTTCTGGCAACCGGCGATCTCCCATCAGCCAATCGTTCTCGTCCTCCTCCTCGTCCTCGTCCTCGGAAGGGACTGGAATCGAGGACGAGGAGGAGGACGACGACGAGGACGAGGAGACTTACAGCTCGAAGAACGAGCGCAGCCGCGCGACGAACGAGGCCGTGTATTCGCGTTGCCGTTTTGCATGCTCACTCGGCAACTGCGCTTCCTTGAGCACGCCTTCCGTCTCGATTCTGCGGTGCGCGAGCAAGCTGCTTAACTGGTCGAGACACGCCGGTGCCGCGCGCAGCAGTTCGCCCATGACCGGTTTACTGATCTCGACCACCTCGCAGTCTTTCTCGGCGCGCACCGTGGCCATGCGTTTCTCGCCGGTCAGGAGCGACATTTCGCCGAAGCATTCCCCCGCACGCAAGCTCCCCACGCGGAGCGTCGATCCATTCTTCGAGACGAAGACGTGAGCTGTTCCGCGCAGAAGGACGAACATCGAATCGCCATCGCTGCCTTCCTCGATCAAGGCCTCGCCGCGTCCGAAATGGTTGACCTCCGCTTCGCGCATCAGGCATTCGATTTGCCCATCGTCCAAACAAGAGAAGAGCGGTTCCTGACGGAGCACGGCGCGCGCTTTTTCGCGTAAGCCCTGCGTGGGCGACGCCGGCTTCCTTTGCACCTGCAGGGTGCGGATGGGGAACGGGATGTTAATTTTCTGACGGCGGAACTCGTACCAAATGTTCGTGCGGATCGCGTCGCAGATGTCGTTGTAAAACGAGTGGCTCGCCATGTTGAACTTGATCTCGTAGAGGATGGACGATTCGCCGAAATCCTTCAGGAAGACTTTGGGCGGCGGTTCGGGCAGGACGCGGTCCGCGTGGGTCGTGGCGCGGAGGAGAGCGTCTTTCACGCGATTGGGCGGGACGGTATAATCCGCGCTCACCTGGATGCGCATCGAGTGGATTACGCTCGGATAACTTAGATTCGTGATCGTTTGTTTGACGATCTCGTTATTCGGAATGTGGAGATAGATCGCGTCGTTCGTGCGCAGTCGCGTCGCGCCCCAGCGGATTTCCACCACCTCGCCGTAGGTGTCGTCTAATTTGAGCCAATCGCCTACTTTGTACGGTCGCTGGATTTGCAGCGACATGCCAGCGATCAGGCTGCTGAGAAGATTCTGCGCCGCAAATCCGAGGATGATCGCCAGCACGCCCGAGCCCGCGAGCACGCCCTTCAGCTGGGTCTGCGCCTGGTAACCGATGCTGAGCACGAGCAGCAACGCGAAGAGAAAAAGCAGCATCGCCACCGTGTCGCGGAGC
>JBGTJY010000324.1:0-4798 GCA_041744855.1 Candidatus Hydrogenedentales bacterium | reverse complement strand
AAAGGGATAACTTCTGAAAACTACGCAGCCTGCCTATCCGTGGCCGCCGTGCCGAGCGCAGCGGAAACCCTATCGGGTGAGGGTTTCCGCTGCGGCTCGGAACGGCCACAGAGAGGGTCTGAGGATTACTTAATCGAAATCGAACTCGACCGTGTTCAACGGCGAGGTCGGTACGTCGGGGCTTGGATACTTCACGTAGTCGACATGTCCGTCGAGATAGAGCACATTCGCGCCGCCCGGCAAATGGGAGAACGATCCCATATTTGGCCGGTGCGCGATGTCGGAGTTGATGACCACGTTGTCCCACATGACGCCGAGCCGACTTTGACCGACGGCGGCTGCGCCTGGATTGTTGATGTCCGTGATTAGGAAGCGCTCGACGCCTTCGCGGAGCCGGTGAATCGTTCCGAACTCCCTGCCGCCGTTTCCTACCGGCACGGCGGGAAGGGGATATTGCGAAACGATATCGGTTCCGAGCACGCTGGTGTAATTCGCGGCGAACGAGTCGTACTCGCCTTGCGTAATGTCGCCGAGGTCCGCGTCACGATCGAAGGCTTCCGCGCCAGCTACGTCGTGCAGCGCGTTCTGACGCCAGGCGCCGAAGGAAATCCATACGTCCCGAGTGTCGGCGCCCGCCCAACCCGTGTAGTAATAGCCGGTGTGCGGCACGAAGCGGTGCGGATCGAGACCGCCCCACCCGGAGTCGCCAGGACCGCGCGTGTCCCAATCGTACATGCCGAAGGTCGCCATTGGCTGACCGCCGCCACACCAGCGGCCGCGGGGTACGCCCCCGACGAGCGTGTTGCAATCGATCAGTTCATCGATGTTGTTGAAGAATTGGTCGAAGCCGACTTGGGCGACGGAGGGACAGAAGATAATCCGGGCATCCGCCCAGTATTCGGGATAGAGGGAAACGGGATTGGGGATTTCCATCTGCCAGTAGCCCCATTCCTCCCAATACCAATTCGTCGGTAACTTCTCGCCTTGCGATTCGCTGGCATACATCTTGAAAATGAGTCCGAACTGCTTGAGATTGTTCGCACAGGATGCGCGCCGGGCGGCCTCGCGTGCGCGGGCTAGGGCCGGCAGGAGTAGCGCGGCCAGGATACCGATGATAGCGATAACGACGAGCAACTCAATGAGCGTGAAACCTCGGCGGCTCTCCATGTCAAACCTCCACAATTCCCAATGATCAATCGATTGCGCAAACTAGGATTTAAAAGGGCAACCGTGAAGAACCGAATGACACCTTTCGGATCCCAGTCGCCCCGATACCGCGCCCGAACTAACCTTACGCCCACTCAATTACGACATTACGCTAACAGAAACGACCTAGTTTGTCAATCCTGCGCATCATCCGCGCGGAGAAGCTGGGACGCGGAGAGGCTTCGGAGTGAGGTCAAAGGATAGAGCGACTGAGAAGGAAGGGCTCGCGCGGAGACGCTGGGCACCGAAGTGGGATGATGCTGGGAGTAAACTTCTTGGATAAGATCGAGGATGTTGACGAAGTGTAGGATGGAAAATGGATTCATCAAGGACGAGTATTGCGACACGAATGTTTAAAAACGAATGTGCGTAGTTTACGAGGAACCATCCCATGCCCACGATCTCAGTGAAAGACGGCACGACGATTTACTACAAAGACTGGGGCACGGGCCGCCCGATTGTCTTTAGCCACGGTTGGCCGCTTTCGTCCGACGCGTGGGAAGACCAGATGCTGTTCCTGGCCGAAAAGGGTTTCCGCTGCATCGCGCACGATCGGCGGGGGCACGGCCGATCGAGCCAGCCGTGGAACGGGAACGAGATGAATACCTATGCGGACGATCTCGCGGCGCTTGTGACGGCGCTCGATCTCAACGACGTGATTCACGTCGGCCATTCGACGGGCGGCGGCGAAGTGGCGCGATATCTGGGCCGACACGGAACGAAGCGCGCCGCGAAGGCGGTGCTCATCGGGGCGGTGCCGCCGCTGATGCTGAAGACCGATGCGAACCCCGGCGGGTTGCCGATGAAGGCGTTCGACGACATTCGCGCGGGCTCGCTCGCCGATCGCTCGCAACTATACAAGGACATCGCGAGCGGACCCTTCTACGGATTTAACCGGCCCGGCGCGAAGAAATCGCAGGGGATGATCGATTCGTTTTGGATGCAGGGGATGATGGCGGGGCACAAGAATACGTATGATTGCATCAAAGCGTTCTCGGAAACAGACTTCACCGACGATTTGAAGAAGATCGATGTGCCGACGTTGATCTTGCACGGTGACGACGATCAAGTTGTCCCGATCGGCGCATCGGCGCTGCTTTCCGCAAAGTTGGTTAAGCACGCCGAGTTGAAAGTTTACAAGGGCGGTTCGCACGGGATATGTTCGACACAAAAAGACGAAGTGAATGCGGACCTGCTCCAATTCGTTCAAGCATGAATCTGCATTCAGGCGTAAATCAATTCAACGCAGGAGGGAATCGAGATGAAACGACGGGGTATTGCAACAACCTACGCGGCGGCATTGTGCGGCGCATTGATGGTATGCACGGCGTTGGGCGCATCGGCGCAACAACCTTCGCCGCGCGGCGAATCCGTGAAATGGGCGCCCGAGGGCAAGCTCGAACGAATCACGGCGCAGAATTGCGTCTTCGCCTTTATCGATCATCAAACCGGTTTGATGAATCTCGTCGACAACGATACCGCCGTGACGTTCAAAAACTATGTCGTTGGCCTCGCGAAAACCGCCAAGCTTCACAACGTGCCGGTTGTCATCACGACGAGCGCGGAGGAGGGTCCCAATGGACCGTTCATTCCGGAAGTGCTGGAACTGCTGCCGGACGCGCCGGTCATTTCGCGTCCGGGGCAAATCAACGCGTGGGACAACGCGGAGTTCGTCAAAGCGATCGAGGCGACTGGCCGGAAGAAGATCGTCGTGTCGGGTATCACGACGGACGTGTGCGTCGCATTTGCCACGTTGTCCGCGTTGGACGCCGGTTACGAAGTTTACGTGGTCGCCGATGCGTCGGGATCGTTCAACTCCCACATTCAGGATGCGTCGCTGATGCGCATGGCGGCGGCGGGCGCGACGATCGGCACATGGTTCGCCATCTCGTGCGAGTTGCTCTACGACTGGCGCAACCCCGAAGGCGCGGGGACTGCCGAGCTCTTCGTCGAGCATGTCCCGTCGTACGCGGAGATTTTCAACAGCCACAAAGCAATGCAGAAGTAGCCGTAAAATGGGAGTGCCTCGGATGACGGCCCGATCGCCGATCGTGTTCTGGGCGATGTACGCAGTCTTGTGCATCGCCGGATACGCGCAGCCCGCGGACCTCGTCGTTCACAACGCGAAGGTCACCACGCTCGCCGACACTTTGCCCGAGGCCGAAGCGTTTGCGGTTCGCGATGGTGTATTTGCTTTCGTAGGTAGTAACGACGACGCGATGAAATTGAGGGGCGACGAAACTCGCGTCATCGATGCGGGCGGACGCCGCGTCATCCCAGGTCTGAACGATTCGCATTTGCACGCGACGCGCGGTGGGCGATTCTACAATTTGGAATTGCGCTGGGATGGCGTCACCTCGCTTGCGCGCGGTCTCGAGATGATTCGCGAACAGGCGCAGCGTACGCCGCCCGGCCAGTGGGTGCGCGTGATTGGCGGGTGGTCGCCCTATCAGTTCAGCGAGAAGCGGATGCCGACCGTGGCGGAACTGAACGACGCGGCCCCTGACACGCCGGTCTTCGTCCTGTTCCTTTACAGCCGCGGCTTCCTCAATCGCGCGGGCGTCGCCGCTCTTGGAATTGACGCGACGACGCAGCCGCCGGTCGATTCGCGCTATGAGTTGGTCGATGGCGGCGCGGTGCTGCATGCGGAACCGAACCCGGCCATTCTGTATCAGACCATCGCCCGGCTTCCGCAACTCACGCCCGAGGATCAGCTCAATTCTACGCAGCATTTCTATCGCGAACTGAATCGATTGGGCCTCACCAGCGCGGTCGATGCCGGCGGCGGTGGCCATCTGTTCCCGGAAAATTACGCGTCATCGCAATCGCTCGCCGAACGCGGGGGGTTGCCGCTTCGTGTTTCGTTTTATCTCTTCCCGCAAAACGCCGGGAAGGAGCTTGAACAGTTTCAAAGTTGGACTGCGTCAAACCGCTTGGAAACGAACCTCGATTCGGAACACGAACACGGCTACGAACTCGAAGGCGCGGGCGAGTCGCTCGTGTGGTCCGCGGGCGACTACGAAAACTTCCTAGCGCCGCGGCCCGATTTGAAGCCGGGCTTCGAAGACGAACTGAGGGCAGTGACCAAACTCCTCGTCGAAAATCGCTGGCCAATCCGCATCCATGCGACCTACGACGAGTCCATCACGAAAATCCTCGACGTGTTCGAGGGCGTTTTCGAGGAGCAACAGTTCCGCCGGCGCTGGGCGATCGATCACGCCGAAACGATCTCGGACCAGAACATCGCGCGCATCAAGTCGATGGGCGGCGGCATCGCGATTCAAAATCGCATGGCTTTCGCCGGCGAATACTTTGCGGAGCGGTACGGCGCCGCGGCTGCGTCGCACGCCCCGCCGTTGCGTAAGTTGCTCGACGCGGGAATCCCTCTTGGCGCGGGGACGGATGGGACCCGGGTCAGCAGCTACAACCCTTGGCGCTCGCTCGCGTGGTTGGTCACGGGAAAAACCGTCGGTGGAACGCGACTCGCATCGCCGGAAAATCGCCTGACTCGCGAGGAGGCTCTGCGGCTATACACCGTTGGCAGCGCATGGTTCAGCGGCGAAGAAACGGTGAAGGGCAAGATCGCGGTCGG
>JBGTJY010000323.1:0-3080 GCA_041744855.1 Candidatus Hydrogenedentales bacterium | reverse complement strand
TCAAAACTCCAATGACGCTATCCACGATTCTCTCGACGACCTCTCGTTTCAACGACCCGACGCTCCTCACGATCAATCTCGACGATGCAGTGAAAAGCTTCGTTGGTCGAGCATAGCTGTCACTCTGCAGCGTTCCTTCCGCAAAACTAGATTGTTTCAACGCGATCATATGGGGATCGCCGTACGGATTGCTCGTGATCTGGCAAAGAATCCAATCGCCTCTACTAGCGTCGGCCAAAACCACCGCTGGTCTCAGTTTAGAAGCTGATAGATCTGAGAATGGAAAAGGAACCAGCGCTACCGATCCGGCTGCAAGTGCGCCCATGCCGCGTCCTCCTCCGCACGATTCCAGTCGCTCAGCGCAGCTTCGCTGAGGACGGCTGATTCGTCGACGATTCCAGGCTCTTCGAGGATAATGACGACGGCACGGCGCACTTCACCCGGGCCGATGGGCTCCAGCGGGCGCACTCCGCCGTCCTGATCGATGAGAGCTTCCACCGTTCTAATCATCGTTGGCCTCCGTATTCACCATTTTACCGCACTTGCCAGAGCGCTCCTACGTCACAACTTCGGCGCCCCCGGATTCACCTCCGGCCCGAAATAGCGCAGCAGCACCAGCGGACACTCCTTCGCCAAATTCTCCACCGTGTACCCCTGTTTCGCGCGCGACTCCGTGACGAACACCTCGTCCTCCGTCATCTCGCCGAAGCGGATCATCGTCGGGGATTCGAGCGGCAGTTTGCCAATTTGCCCGCGCCCCTGCACGCAGACGATGCCCGTCGCGCCGTTGTCCTTGATCGTGGCCTTCGCGCCGGGTTTCACGGTGAGTTCCTTCGCGCTGAAATACTGTTGGCCATTGATGTCGCCGTAAACGATCCACCGATCGACGTGGGCGTCATCGTGTGTATCGACGATCGGCTCCAAATAGTGATGATCCTTGAAACTCGGATCGACGTTCGCCTCCCAATCCAGTTGCTCGACGATGTAATCGAGGTCGCTATGTTTTTCATTCGGCATGTCCTTGACGAGCAGGCTCCACGGCACGTCGCGGCCCTCGACGAGCGATTGATACATGCCGAACACGTCGCTGCCCCATTGCGGCTCATAGGTCACCAGCGAGCCCGGCGCATGGAGGATGCACGGCCCCACGAGCCAGCCGGTTTCAGGTTTCAGCCGATACGCCTTCGAATAATCGAGGATGCCGTTGTCGCCACGGTTCCAGCGCTCGAGACACCGCCGGATGTCCTCCTTCGTCGTGCCGGGTTCGAGCCCGAAAAACGTGTACGGAAAGTTGTTGCCGATCGCGTTCAGTTGCGGCGGAAAATAATACGATTCCGGCTTGCCTTCCTGACCAACCAGCGCCGCCTGTTCCGCATTCTGGTGCATGTGATGCGGAATCGGCCCCATGTTGTCGAAGAATTTCGAATACACCGGCCAACGCCTATACTTGTCCCAAATCGTCTTGCCGATGATCTCCGCGCCCAGCGCATCAACCGCCTCGCGCAACGTGAATCGATCGCCCCCCTGCACGACGTAGCTCAGGCCCTCGTCCTCCTCGCGATTTTCGTTCGCCGCCGGCGTGGTCGATGCGAACCACCGCTCGTCGATACCGCCGCGATGTTTCCCGTACGCATAATAATCGTCAGGATGAAGTTTGATCCGGCGCCCGGGTTGGAGAAACGATCGCGGCACCCAAGTCGGCGCGAGCCGTAGAATGCCCTCGCCCGATTCAACGGCCGATTTCGCCAAACTTGCAACGCGCGATCCCGTGACAGTATTCATTCGATCCTTCCTTACTTGGGAGGGACGCGATTCGCCGCGTCCGGGCTGAATGGAAACGCCAGTTATATCAGCGGAAAAATCGTCGCGCAAACAACCGGGGGGGACGTGCTCCTGCGCGTCCAGGATGTAGACCCGTGTCACCAACGAGGAAGGAGCTAACGTCATGCAAATTGTGGAAGCCGTACTGATCGATGTCCCGAAGATAACGCCGGTGTTCGACGCCTACCGCGTGTTCTACGAACAACCAAGCGATCCGGAACGCGCCGCGGCGTTCCTGCGCGATCGGCTCAGCGCGGGCGAATCGCGTGTGTTCTACGCCATCGACGATGCCGGCAAGCCCGTCGGCTTCATGCAACTTTTCGCAAGCTTCAGCTCGGTAACAACCTGCCGCATCTGGATTCTCAACGACCTCTACGTCGCCGAGTCGCTGCGCGGTTCCGGCATCGGCAAAGCTTTGCTCGCGCGCTCGGTCGAGCTAGCAAAGGAAACCGGCGCGCGCCGAGTCGTGCTATCGACGGCCCACACCAACAAGCGTGCCCAGCGCGTGTACGAACGTTTCGGCTTCGTGATGGATACGGTGTTTCGGCAATACGCGTACAACGTACCGCTGTAGCCGGCCGCTACAGGCCCATTCCACTAGCAAGCCCGATCCGGATCAAGTCGGCCTCGAACTCGTCGATGAACCCATCCGAATCGCGATCGACAATTGCGAAGAACGGCAGCAGCAACGATGGCGCTTCCTCGCGCGTGATGCGGCGATCGCCGTCGCCGTCGAGTACCTGCAGGAGCAAATCGACGCTCATGCCGCCGCCCGTCGCCGTCGTGCCTTTGACGAATTCCTGGATGATCGCGCTTTCCGTTTTGTCGATGGCGTCGTCCTTATTCTGATCGACCATGGCGAATACGTTCCGCAGCAACGCCGGCGCCTCGTTCTTCTGAATCGAGCCATCGCCGTTCGTATCCAAGACGGGAAGGATCGCCGTGATGTCGATCGGTGTAGACGTCGCCGCGGCGTCAGCCGCGGGCATGCGGAACACCGGGTTCGTCAGCGTCCCGACGCCTTCGAGCGTCACGCTGAACGTGTCGCCGCCGGAGAGCGCCTTCGTCGCGCCCGGCGTGCCGGTGAAAATCACATCGCCCGGCATCAACGTCACGTAGCGGCTCACGAAACTCACGATCGCCGCGAAGCGAATGTCGTGGCCCGCGAAAAAAATCGGCGACCAGGCGAAAATGACGGCGAGCTGGATGAAAAACAGCTGCAACGCGGTCGTGCGCTCCCGCGCCCGGGGGGAAGCCCA
>JBGTJY010000322.1:0-8594 GCA_041744855.1 Candidatus Hydrogenedentales bacterium | reverse complement strand
GGCAAGCGGTGAAGAGATTGCGTTTTACAAGGACGTGCAGCCGATCCTGTTAGAAAATTGCGCAAGCTGTCATCGGCCTTCCGGCACCGACGTCATGGGCATGGTCGCGCCGATGCCATTGCGGACGTATCGCGAAGTCCGTCCGTGGGCCAAGGCGATCGCGAAGCAAGTCGAAGCCCGCACCATGCCGCCGTGGCACGCCGCGCCCGAGTTCCACGGCGTGTTCAAAAACGAGCGCACGCTCACCGCCGACGAAATCGCGACGATCGTGCGCTGGGCAGAGACGGGCGCCGCGCGTGGCGAAGGAAGCGATCCCGAATTCGCCGAGGCGGCGGACGATAGCGGCTGGACGATCGGCGAGCCGGACCTGGTCGTCGCTTTCGACGATCCGTACTTCGTCGCGGACTACGTCGAAGATCAATACGAGACGATCTACGTCCGTATCCCGAAGGAAAAGTTGCCGGAGGATCGCTGGATTCGCGGCATGCAGGCGCGGCCCGGCAGCGAGGCCGTGCACCACATCGTGTTGTTCACCGACGGCTGGCGCGAGTCGCTCGGCTTCGGACAAGGCATGCTCGGCGGCATGGGCCCCGGCACCGACTCGACGCAATTTCCGGATGGCTACGGGCGTCTACTCGAGGCGGGTTCCTCCATCATGTTTCAGATGCATTACCACAAGGAACCCGGGCCAGGCACCGGTGTGTGGGACAAATCGGAGGTCGGCTTCACGTTTCAGGATAAGCCAGTGCACCACGACGTGAGTTGGGGTGCGGTCGGCTCGATGTACTTCGCGATTCCGCCGCATGCGACGAACTACGAAGTGACGGCCGAAGAGCGCTTCCCCGCGGATACAACGTTGCTCGCACTCTTCCCCCACACGCATCTGCGCGGCAAAGCCTCGAAATACACGGCGTACTACCCGGACGGCCGCGAAGAAGTGCTGCTCCACGTGCCGAATTACGATTTCAATTGGCAGACGAATTACATCTTTAACGAGCCGAAGCAAATTCCGGCGGGCACCAAAATCAAAGTGCAAATGTGGTACGACAACAACGAAGAGCGCGCCGCCCTGACCGGTATCGATCCGACGCAGACAGTGACTTGGGGCGAACCAACGACGGACGAGATGATGTACGGGTGGATCGACTACACCGATACGAAGCCGATGGCGAAATCGGGTGGACAGGATTAACAAGCCAAAACTCCGTCATTCTGAGGCCGCGCGCCCTCACGGCATGGCGCGCTACACTCTACGTCTTTCCGAGGCCGCGCGCCCGCAAGCCCATACCTGCCAAACCCAGCGCGCGGCCGTGAGAATCTCGACTCTAACGGTCGACGACTACTATCACGAAGCAAATTGAATGGAACTTGAATATGAGCAGTTCTGGGGAACGAACAAACTACTATCGCGCGCATCCGTGGCACGGCGTGCACATTGGAGCCGACGCGCCGCGGATGGTGACGGCCTACATCGAGCTGACGCCCGAGGACACGATCAAATACGAGCTCGATAAAACGACCGGCATTCTGAAAGTCGACCGGCCGCAGTTGTATTCGAATGTGTGCCCCGCGTTGTACGGCTTCATTCCGCGGACCTATTGCGCCGAGCATGTCGCCGATTTGTGCATGGCTCAGCACGGCGGGAAGAATATCGTCGGCGACGGCGACCCGCTCGACATCTGCATCCTTACCGACAAACGCATCACCACGCGCAACATTCTCGTCGACGCGCGGCCCATCGGCGGATTGCGCATGCTCGATCACAACGAGGCCGACGACAAGATCATCGCGGTCATGCGCGGCGACATGGCCTACGACGACGCGGCCTGCATGCGCGATCTACACGAAACCGTCGTTGCGCGCTTGCGGCACTATTTCCTGACGTACAAGCAATCGCCCGACTCCAGCGCCAAGGTCTGCGAGATCGCAAAGATCTACGACCGCGAAGAGGCCTACGACGTCATTCGTCGCAGCCAAAAGGATTACGCAGCGCATTTCGGCGGGGTGTGATTCGTCCGCTTCATTGACAGGCGTCAACTCCCGTCGATATAGTTTAGCTACGAACAATTTCAACTAGTTGTTGCTCACCACTAAACGCTCACCTCGGAAGGTATTGCCGCCTCGATGACATTGAAGTCCGAACTCGGGATGCGCAAAGGCTTCGAAAATCCCGCGCATGAAGCCCTCCTCAATATCTACTACACCGCGTCGAAGACACGAAAACGGGCCGGCGAGTTTTTCCGTACATTCGGCCTGACCGATGTGCAGTACAACGTCCTCTCCCTGCTGCGGCACCAGGGCGCGGAAAACGGCGGGCTGACCCAAGTCGAGCTGAGCCGAATGATGCTGGTCAATCGCGCGAACATCACGACGCTCATCGACCGAATGGAAAAGGCCGGTTTGGTCGCCCGGAGACCAGTGCCGGATGACCGGCGGTATAACGTCATCCAACTCACGCCGCACGGGCAGGCGATGTACATCAAAGTGCACGAAATCTATAAGGTCAAGATTTCGGACATCATGAGCGCCATCGACCGGGACGAACTGAACGCCCTGCTCTCAATCCTCGAGAAAATCCGCAACAACCTCGACCACGTAGGCGTCGGATAAAAGTCCCCCTTGGAAGGGGGATTTAGGGGGATCTTGGGCCCGACGCGAATTTTCCCAGGTTCCACAGCAACGACGTTTCGGAATGCAGTAACAAGAAATCGCCCTAAACACTCCCGCTAGGCGCAGCGGCGCGTTCCAACACGCGGTTGCGCTTGCGAAGTTTCGCGTTCGAGGTGTTGGCTACCTCGAGGTGGTTGCTCAATATGTGGATGATGTTGAGCAAGAAACGCGTCGCGGCGTGTTTCGTCAGAATCGAGTTGACGTCGTCTTCGGTCAGCACGAAACACTTCACGTCCGTGAGCGCGGAAGCGGAACCGGCATGGGGTCGGTGATTGAGCGCGGACATCTCGCCGAACGCGTCGCCGACTTCGCACTTCGCAACGAGATCGTTGTCGACGAAAATCCCGACCGTGCCCTTCCAAACGACGAAGATGTTCGTGCCGAGTTGGCCTTGGAAGAAGATGGGCTTGCCTTCGTGATACTCGAGCATGTCGCCGCGCTTGATGATCTCCTCCACCTCTTCGGCCTCGAGACCGTTAAAAATCTTAACGCGCTTGGCGTACTGCTTGTACTTCTCGATGCTGCCCATGACAACGACCTCCGACTGGACCGCACTCGTCCCGCAGACCGACGCGTTTCCCAAGAATGTCCGCACCAGTATATCAAAGCAATTTTTGAGCCACTAACAAAACCAGTCATTGCGAGGCCGCGCGCCTTAGAGCTTTGCGCGCGGCCGTGGCAATCTCGCGCGTTTGAGACGGGTTTTGTTAAGGCTCTTAGATGGTCTCCGAATCCGGTGGGTTTCGTTTGAGCCAGCCCTGTTTTCCCTTCTTCTTCGGCCCCTGTCGTTTGCTGTCCACTACGACATGAATGGTGTTCAGAGCAATTTCATCCAACGTCCGTTTATTTTTCCGGGTCACGCTCACCGCGTTGCTGAAACCGGCATCGAGCCGCACCACGCACGCCTGGCATAGCCGTTTGCTGCGACTAATGGCCGGCGCCCCGCATCGTCCGCAGCGGATGGATTCGCCGAGCGTCGCGGCGGAGATCAGCCCCGCATCCAACATCCGCAGGACGCAATCGACGGGGACATTCGCCGTGTCTGCGACTTGCTCCGGCAGGAGCTCCGAGTCGTAATCCAGTACCCCCCGGATTTTCTCGAAGTCGGCGTCTTCCTCAGGCTGGCATGCCTGGCACACCGGCGACTTGACGCGCGGATATACCCCACGACAACGCGCACACTGCGCGAGCTTCAGTTCCACGGCGCCCCCCCAAACGACTCCCCGGCGGCATTATATAGCACCGTGAACCACGGTCGAAAATGCTAACAAGCGTCGAACGCCGATCCGTCAACAGCGTCGTTTTCCGGCGCCGATTCCAAACAGTCTGCGCCCTATATATAAATTGAAACAGAGTAAGAATAGACCCGCCCACAAATCGCGCAAACCGCTAGAATCGTTTGACTTATATGAATCATTTTCATCAAAAATTCGTGCCATTCGTGCACATTCGTGGCAAACAACTGAATAATCCCACCGCCACGTCGTCGAATTCTCCAGGCAATGAAGCCCAGACAATCAAGCCCCAGCCAATAAAGGGGATGGTCTATGAGTATCCCGCTCGAACTCGTCCTACGGTATGATACGGCTCCTGTGGAGGACGATTCGCACGATCACCGGCCCAATTTTCGCGAAAGCGACGACAATGCGCTGGTCACCTCTGCCAAGACCGGTAATATCGACGCCTTCTCGGAACTCGTCCGCCGCTACCGAAACGACGTCTACAGCATGGCCTGGCAATTCGTGCGCAACCGCGAGGACGCGTGGGATATCACGCAGGACGTATTCGTCCGTGCCGATCGCTCCATTCGAAAGTTTCGCGGCGAATCGAGTTTTAAGACCTGGATACTCCGCATCACCGCCAATCTCTGCAAGGATTTCTTCAAGAAGCGCCGGCTCAAAACGGTCGCGCTCGATGATTCCGCCGCAAACGTCGCAGCCTCCGAGCCCCAAGCCGATCCCGACCGCCGCCTCGAAGCCAAAGAGCTGGGCGGCGCAATCGAGAAAGCGCTGCAACGACTCTCGCCCAATCACTACCAAGCGTTCGTACTTCGCGAATTCGAAGGCTTCAGTTATCAGGATATCGCCAAAACCGCAGGCTGCTCGCTCGGCACCGTCATGAGCCGGCTGCACCACGCGCGCAAAAAGTTACAATCGTCGTTGACGGAAATGGGATACGGTGAACTCAGTTCACACGGTGAGGATGCTTGACATGAAAGAGTGTGCGTTTCAGAAAAAAATCGGTCGCTGGTTTGACGGGGAACTCCCTGAACAAACCGAGGTCCTCGCCCGTCACGTCGACGAATGCCCCGCCTGCGCGGAGTATCTCAACTTCCTCGACAACACGCGCGCCGGGGTTCAGGCCGTCGCAACGCGTCCCCAGATTTCCGATGGTCAGTTCCCTGCCTTCATGGCCTCGCTCGAAGAAGTCATCGGCCATCGCCCCACCCGCCGTCACTTCGGCGGATTCTGGGCGCTCGCGTCCGTCGGCTGCGCCGCGCTGATCTCTACCGCGGCGATCGCGTCCATCTTCGTGAATCTACGCGGAGGCCCGGTCCCGGTCTCCGCCGCGACCGTCGTCGAATCCCACGCCACCGAATTGCCCGGCGCGACAACCGAAGTCTCCATCCTCGACGGCACCACCTCCATCATGATCCGAGGCGGCTGGGGCGACCACGACTACGACACCGAAGGGGACATGATGTGACCCTCAGCGGTCACCATTGTAGTGCAGGCTTCCAGCCTGCATGGGCAAGCACTCATTGTAGTGCAGGCTTCCAGCCTGCATCGCCAAGCACTCTTTGTAGTGCAGGCTTCCAGCCTGCATCGCCAATCAGTCGGTCAAAATCCGCGTCCCCAAGCAGGCAAGATGCCTGCACTACAAGAACACCATTTGTAATTCTCGCCGCACTCATCCTTATCGCTGGCGCCGCGGCCCAAGAAATCCCCACCGCGCCCGCGAAGGTCCACGTCGTAGCCGTTCAAGCGAAAAAAGCCCCCCGGGACGCACGCGCTCTTCCGCAATCGCGGCCGCGTACCGGTCCCTCGCAAAGCGCCCAACTCGTTCCCAACGACCAACAGGCCCAGCGCAATGCCTCCGCGCCAAAATTCGGCCCCGGTCTCGAGGAGGTAAAGCACGCGCTCGCGGCGCTCGACTACGACACCTTCGAGCGCATCATGTCGACCACCAAGAACGCGCCGTACGAAGTAGAAAGCGCGATCCCGATCAACGATCGCTACACGCTCTTCATCACGCCGGTTTCAAAAGACGATTCCGGCCGCGTACGCGTCCATGTGCGCATCGCAATGAAGCCCCGGCGCGAAGGCGATCCCCCAATCAACGTCCTCTCCAAAACGACGATCGCCCTCGTCCCCGGCGAGAAAGTCAACCTCGGCGGTCTGCGCCTGAGCGACGGCGGCGACCTCATCGTAGTCCTCTGGGTTGATCGCTAGGATTCCCGTCCTTCGTCATTCCGAGCCGCGCGAGGAATCACGCTCGGGCGGAGTCGTCGTACTAAAGAGATTCCTCGCGGCACTCGGAATGACTAGGCGTGCGGGACCCCGTTCGGTAACCTGAGGGTCGCATACCGATCCTGCGGCTGCCCCGCCGTCCAGTCCTTCCCCGGAATCAACGAGCGCGCCGCGAACGACGTATCGCTCAACCCACGTGTCGAAATCTCGATGCGATCGTTGTACACCTGAATATCGCGGTACTCCGTCGGAAATTCCGGCAACGCCCCAGTCGTGATATGCGCCAGCCCGTTGTCCCGCTCGATGAAGTGCAAGTGCACATGCCCGGCCATCACCGCGAACACCTGCGGCTGCCCGCGCAGCAACTCCACCAGCGCGCCGCCGTTATCGAGACATCCCCCATCCTGCATTCCCGGGCGCCGCATGCGCTCCGGAATGCGCACCGCCGGATAATGCGTCGCCACGATCGTCGGCGTATCGCGATGCGCATTGAGATCTTCCACAAGCCACGCGAGCTGCTCCGGCGGGACCTCCCACCGCGCGCCCTCCAGGTTGCGGGTTTGCGTTCGGGCCACCACCTTTTCGCTCATCGGCGAGAGCTGTCCGTCCGACCACTTCCACCACGGATCGAGCACGCAAAAGTGCAGATTCTTATGCGTGAACGAATAGTACGTCTCGCCCGTCGGCAGATGCGCGTAGAACGCCTCCTTGAACCACGCGCGCGAATCCTTGTACACGAAATCGTGGTTGCCGCCCATCGGGTAATACGGAAACCCCAGCGAATCCAACAGGTCCCGCGCGGCGAACATGCTGTCCCGCGTCTGATGGCTCGACAAATCCCCCGTCGCCAAAATGAAATCCGGCGCCAGTTCCTTCAGGTCGTCCTTCAAACATCGAATGACATCCGGCATCATCGTGCAAATAAACGCGTTATTCCAAACGCCGTCCCTCTGGCTACCCAAATGCGGATCGCTCAGTTGCACAAATCGCCACATAACCCGCCCAGCCCCAACCCGAATGCCCTAAAACTCACTGACCTTAACAAATCACGCCCGTCGATCCAAGGACACGCGACTGTATTCAGTCGATATTGTGAAATTCGGTCGCAATTTCGTACGCGCGTGTCCCGTCCGATCCCTCCTAGCGTACCGCGCGCATAGTTCCCATACTTCCTATTCTTCCCATTCTTCCCACTAGGTTGCGGCTACACGCCGCACACGTGATCCCCGTGGTCAATTTCCTCTGCGGCCCTGCGGCTCTGCGCGAGTATTGCCCGGAACCACGGAATCCGATTAGAATTACTCCGTACCTTGTACCGTTCTCGGAGAAATAAAATGGCAATCAATCCAGCCCCATTGAAGTCCCTCGACGAATGGGAAGACTTTGTACTCGAGCGCTACCCCGAGAACGGCCCCGACACAAACAAGCCCAAAGACGATTTCCGCAACTACGACGACCCGGCGCGCGACACCGTCCGCGAATTCTACCGCCTCAATCACGAGCACCAGACGCTCGAATTCGCCCGCGCGAAAAAGGCGCACTATACCGCCCGTGACCGGCGCGAAATGAGCGTCTGGGAGGCAATGGAATACCTCAACACGCTCGTCGACGACAGTGACCCGGACACCGACCTCACCCAGATCGAGCACCTCATGCAAACGGCCGAGGCGATCCGTGCCGATGGCCATCCGCGTTGGTTCGTGCTCACGGGGCTAATTCACGACCTCGGCAAAATCCTCTGCCTCGAAGGCGAGCCCCAATGGGCCGTCGTTGGCGATACGTTCCCCCTCGGATGCGCCTTCTCCGACAAAGTCGTCTACCCGGAATTCTTCTCGCTCAACGCCGATTCAACCGTGCCCGAGTTCTCGACGCTTGCAGGCATCTACGAGCCTGGCGCCGGTCTCGATCAAGTCACCATGTCGTGGGGCCACGACGAATACATGTATTCCGTCGCGAAGGACTACATGCCCGAGCCGGCGCTCTACATGATTCGCTTCCACTCGTTCTACGCCGCGCACAAAGAAGGCGCCTACCAACACCTGATGAACGATCGCGACCGCAAAATGTTCGACTGGGTCCGCGCCTTCAATCCGTACGACTTGTATTCGAAGTCGCCCGTGCGCCCGAACGTCGCCGAACTACAGCCGTACTACGAAGACCTCATCGCGGAGTATTTCCCAGCGAAAGTTGCCTGGTAAATCATCGTAAAACCAAGGCGCGTCATTCTGAGCGCCAGCGAAACTGCTGTTCTAGTCATTCTGAGCGCCAGCGAAGAATCTAGCTCGCGCGATCCCCACCCGGACCTCCTCGCGCGCAACAGGGGCACCTCTCAGCCGGGTGAGCTGCGAGACAGCGCGCCCCGCCACGCCACCACGCTCGTTCAGCTCCCTGAGCTTATCGCGCACCTCGTCGCGTTCGTGTACTGCGATGAGGCGGACGGGATAACGTCGCTGC
>JBGTJY010000321.1:0-3562 GCA_041744855.1 Candidatus Hydrogenedentales bacterium | reverse complement strand
GTGCTGTGATCGCAACGCAAGACGACGGCCGCTTCCAAAGCGTTGCCGATCAACTTCTCCTGCCGCGCCTGTTCCACCGCCTGGCCGATGACGCCGCGCAGTTTCAGCCATTCGGCAATCGTTCGTTCCGCTTCCTCATCCCTCCAACGCGCGTCCACTTCCGGAAAAATTTGCACGTGGACGGAGTCGCGATATCCCAGATAACTCCACGCTTCCTCCGCCGTGAAAGCGAGGATCGGCGCGAGCAATCTGGTCAGCGCATCCAAGATTGCGCGCATCGCAGTTTGCGTGGCGCGCCGCCGCGGCGAATCCAGCGCGTCGCAATACATCCGGTCTTTTGTGATATCGACGTAGAGACTGCTTAAATCGACCGCGCAAAATTGATTGAGCGTGTGGTAAACCTTGTGGAACTCGTAGGCGGCATAAGCCTCGCGGCATTCCGCAATGACTTGCTGCAAGCGATGCAGGATCCAACGATCGACGAGCGTGAAATCTTCCTTCGTCGTCTCTTGGATCTCGGCTCCGAGATTCCCGAGCAGGATGCGCAACGTGTTCCGAATGCGACGATAGGTGTCGCCGAGCCGCGTGAACATTTCCTCGGAGAACGGCACGTCGTCCGTGTAATTCACGCTGCTCACCCAAAGCCGCACGATGTCGGCGCCGTGTTTCGCCACGAAGTGGCCCGCGTCCATCGGCTTGCTGTACTCGCTCGACTTCGAAATTTTCTTTCCGTCTACGTCCACGACGAAGCCGTGCGTGATGCAGGTCTTGTAAGGTGCGTGGCCGTGGAGCGCGACGCCGGTGAGCAGAGATGATTGAAACCAGCCGCGGTGTTGATCGGTCGCTTCAAAATAAAAGTCCGCCGGATCGCGCAGCGCGGGATGCGTCGCGAGAACGGCTTGATGGCTCACGCCGGAATCGATCCAGACATCGATCGTATCGCCACGATGCCGGGTGCCGTCGGGCAAGCCGAGTTCGCGGGCGAGCGCGTCGTCGTCCAACTCGAACCAGACATTCGAGCCGCGTAGTGCGACCAAGTCCGCCAGTTTGCGAATCCAGTTCGCGTCGAGAATCGCTTCGCCTTCCGCGGAGTAAAATGCCGGCAACGGCACACCCCAACTGCGCTGCCGGGAGATGACCCAATCGGGTCGCGATTCCACCGTGCCGGAGATGCGCGCCTCGCCCCAGGGCGGGATCCAGGTCACGTTCTTGATCGCTTCCAGCGCCATCCCGCGGAGATCGTCGATGCGAATGAAGAACTGCTCGACCGCGCGGAAGATGATCGGCGTTTTCGAGCGCCAGCAATACGGATACGAATGCTGATACGCCTCCTCCGCCACGAGCATCCCGCGCTCGCGCAGGAGCGCGACGATCTCCGGGTTGGCATCGAAGACATACTTCCCGGTCAGCTCCGCCAGCCCGGCCTCTTCCGTGAAGCGGCCGTGATCGTCCACGGGCGAGAGGATGGGGAGGTCGCTCTTTTTCCCTAACGAGTAGTCATCGTCGCCATGGCCCGGCGCGATGTGCACGCAGCCGGTGCCGGTGTCCATCGTGACGAAATCGGCGGTGAGGACGATGGCGGTGCGCGGCAGGAAGGGATGTTGCGCGCCGATGCCCTCCAGCTTTGTGCCAGGAAAAGTCCCTGTAGCCGGGGTCGCCGACCCCGGCTCCCCCGCGACGTCGTCCACCCTGCCGGGGTCGGCGACCCCGGCTACAACCCAACCCGTCGTCGCGGTGAATTTTTCCACGCGCGATTCCGCCATGATCATCGTTTCGGTCGCACCGTCTTTCGTGAACTCGCGCGCGGAATAGCGTTCCTTCGGGTGCACCGCGATCGCGAGATTCGCCGGCAACGTCCAGGGCGTCGTCGTCCAGATCACGATGCTCGCCTTGTCTTTCCATTCGCCGGTCGCGATCGGGAACTTCACGTAAACGGCGGGATCCTCGCGGTCGTGGTATTCCACTTCCGCGACCGCGAGTGCGGTCTGCGCGCCGGTGCTCCAGAAGACCGGCTTCTTCGATTCGTAAACGAGCCCCTTCTCCACGAAACCGGCAAAAGCGCGCAGGATTTCCGCTTCGTAGGCCGGATCGAGCGTGAGATACGGATGCTCCCAATCCCCGAGCACGCCGAGCCGTTTGAATTGCGTCCGTTGGATGTCGACAAACTTGCGCGCGAACGCTTCGGAACGCTGCCGCACTTCCAGCGGCGAAAGGCCGCGCGTTTCCTTCACGACCTTGAACTCGATCGGCAAGCCGTGGCAATCCCAGCCCGGCACATAGGGCGCGCGGAAGCCGGCCATCGTTTTCGATTTCACGACCAGATCCTTGAGAATCTTGTTCAACGCCGTGCCCATGTGCACGTCGCCATTCGCAAAGGGCGGCCCGTCATGCAGGACGAACAACTCCGCACCTTCGCGCGCTTTTTGGATCTGCTCGTAAAGCCGCGTCTCGTCCCAATGCTTCAAGATCTCCGGTTCACGAGTCGTTAGGCTCGCCTTCATCGGGAACTCAGTCTTGGGCAGGTTCAGTGTGTCTTTGTAAACCATCGCGGGGAGCGGCGAGGCTACCATTGAAAGGGCAGAGCGGAAAGTGCGCTTGGCAAGACGCGGAACCGACGACGGAAAGGCCCTTCCCAAGAAATCGAAATCGAGGACAACGCCTCCCTACCCCCTCCCAAACATTACGCCACTGTCAGAATGAACAAAAAATCTGAAATTAAGACGGGAGACAAGCATCCGCGCTTCAGTGAATGCTCGAATCACAACTATTCTGGGTTAGCCACTTCCTGATGGTGCAACAGCGAGTGGCTGCTGTTGGACTCCACTTTCAACGGTAATTTCAGAAAATGCTCGACACCTCATCCACGGATAACATAAAAACCCTCAACCCGACAAACGTCGGATCACCCCACCTACATCCCTATGCGCAAACATACTCCCACCAAATCCGGTTTCCTGATTCCGCGGATGGCTCTGGCCTCCGCTCTTTTTCTGGCCGCCGGCTTCCTCGCTTTCTACAGCTTCGCCGCCGTGCCGCCTTCCGGGACGCTGACTGACACGAGCGGCCCGATCACTTACACCTCCGGCCCATTTCTCATCTCCAATCCCACCGCCACGGCGGAGCTCGATTGCGTGACACTTCCTTGCGATAATTTCGGCCTTACCGTGGCTGTCCCCGCTGGCTTCGAGAACACGCACAACATCGTCATCACCGTTTCGTGGCCCAATCCGGCGGAAGATTACGACATTTACCTACGGGCGGGCACGCCCCCGGGCACGACCGATATCCGGGACGCCGCTTCCTCCTCCAATCCGGAAGTCATCGTGGTGGACGCTGCTTCTGGTGAATACACGATTCGGACCGTTCCTTTCGCCGTCGCTGGGGGCACCACCACTGCCGTCGTCGAACTGCGCCAAAAGCCGGCCAACCCTCCCCCGGCGCCCCCGGGTCCCGGCACGCCGCGTTACCATACTTTCCCCTCGCCACAGGGCCTCGGGGACAATTCCGGCGAACCCACTCTCGCTGCCGGTCGTCCCATTGCTGGCCAGCCCGGCGGGCGCAC
>JBGTJY010000320.1:0-4450 GCA_041744855.1 Candidatus Hydrogenedentales bacterium | reverse complement strand
GCTCGTCGGCGAGGACAGCCCCACGCAACAGGGGGCGTTCGACCTTTCGTTCCTCCGCGCGATCCCAAACATCGCCATCCTCGCGCCGCGCGACGACGTCGACATGCGTCTCGGGCTCAATTGGGCGCTCGCGCACGATCGACCCGTCGCCATTCGCTATGCCCGCTCCGCCGCGCCGACAATCGGCGAGCCGAGCCCCCGCGACATCACGCGCGGCGAAATTCTCCGCGAAGGCGCGGACGCCTATCTCGTCGCGATCGGTCCCGTGCTCGCCACGTGTCTCGCCGTCGCCAAGGCCGTCGAGGACCAAGGCGTCTCGTTGGGCGTCGCCGATGCGCGCTTCGTGAAACCGCTCGACACGCACCTGCTCGACGCGTGTTCGCATCTGCCGATCATCACCGTCGAAGAAAACACCCTCGCGGGCGGATTCGGCAGCGCGGTGCTTGAATATTTCGAGTCGCAAGGACGTCTCGCCGATGTTCGCGTCCATCGCCTTGGATTCCCCGATCGCTTTCTGGAACATGCGACTCGCGACGAACAGATCGCCGACGTCGGCCTCGATTTCGCCGGCATCCATCGTTCGGTCCTTCAGATGCTCCAGCCCGGCATCCGCGAACAAGTCAGCTAAACGCGCGAGCCTGCCCCCAATCCCGTACAATGCTTTCGCAAATTCCGAAAATCCTGTCTCGGCATCCCTTCAATGCTCGACATAAATAACCAGAACCTTCAAATTTTCCTCGTCGTTCTCAGCTTCGTCGTCGGCGCTATGGTCGGCAGCTTTCTGAACGTCTGCGTCTATCGGCTGCCGCGCAATCTCAGCGTCGTCAAGCCGCGATCGAAGTGTCCCCGTTGCGAGCAATCCATCGCGTGGTACGACAACATTCCCATCGTCAGTTGGCTCGCGCTCGGCGCGAAATGCCGCAACTGCGGCGAGCCGATCAGTTGGCAGTATCCGCTCGTCGAAGCGATCACCGGCGCGCTCTTCGTGTTCGTCTATCTGCGATTCGGACTTGTGCTCGCAACCCCGATCTACATGGCCCTCGCCGCGTCGCTGGTCGTCGTCACGTTCGTCGATCTCACCGACTGGACCATCCCCAACGAGATCACGATCCCCGGCGTGTTCATCGGTATCGGCTGCTCCGTCCTCGCCATGTTCTATCCGGAAAGCGGTCTACTCCTCGACAGTCCGATCTCCGCGATCATCGGCGCGGCGGTCGGTTTCGCAATTCTCTACGCGATGGACAAAGGCGCGCTCCTTCTGCTCGGAAAACGCGGCATGGGTTTCGGCGACGTCAAATTGATGGCCATGCTCGGCGCGTTTCTCGGCTGGCAAAGCGTCATCCTCATCCTCGTGGTCGCGGCATTCCTTGGCAGCGGCGTAGGCCTTACCGTCATCTGGTTGAAACGCAGCCAGCGCTCCGATGGCGAAACGATGACCACCGGCACCTATCTCCCCTTCGGCCCCTATCTCGCGGTCGGCGGCGTCACGGCGCTGCTCTTCGGCGCGGACATCATCGAGGCCTACACCAATTATCTGAGCATGCCCGGGCCGATCAGTTAGCGCATCCTCGCCAGTGAAAGACTCCCCCATCGCGAACCCTTCGCACAATGCGCGCGCCGCGTTCGGCATCATCACGATTTCCATTCCGACGCCCTTCCCGGTCGGCCCGGTCAACGTCTTCCTCGTCACGTGTGACCCGCCGATCCTCGTCGACGCAGGCATCCGCACGGACGAGGCCTATGACGTGCTCAACGCCGCGCTCGGGGCCGAGGGCTACCGTATTGCCGACCTCGGCGCGATCCTGATCACGCACGGTCACCGCGATCACATGGGCCTCCTCGGCCGCCTCCTGCGCGAATGTTCGGCGGAGGCCTACGGTCATCCACGCGTCGCGGGGCTCGGCGCGCCGTCCTCAGATTCCGGCCGCGCGCGCCGCGATTTCTACATCGGCATCATGCGCGAATTCGGCGTGCCCCCCGAAATCGAAGACGAAGCGAACGTCCTCTACAACGAATTCGAGGCCTTCTCGGAACCCTACACGCTCCACCACCAATTCAAAGACGGCAACACGTACATCGGCTACACGACGTACTTCGTCCCCGGCCACTCGCCGTCCGACACGCTGCTCGTCGACGAGCAGCAGCGCTACACGTTCGTGGGCGATCACATCCTCGAAGGCACCAACCCCAACCCGCTTCTACGCCGACCCGAACCCGGCAAGCCGCGCGAAAAGGCCCTCGTCGAATACCGCGCTTCGCTCCGCCGCTCCCGCGAACTCGATCTCGGCGTATGCCTGCCGGGCCACGGCGTGCCCTTCGCCGATCACCGACCCGTCATCGACAACATTCTCAAACAACAAGACCGCCGCACGCGCCAGATAGTCGAACTCGTCGAACAAGGCGAGGACACGCCCTACCGAATCTCGCGCAAACTCTTCCCGAAACTCCCTACGCGCAACATCCATCTTGGCCTCTCCATCGCGATTGGTCACCTCGAAGTCCTCGAAGACGAAGGGCGTGTGATGCGCGATGCGAGCGATGGTGTGTTACGATTTATTTCGCAACCGTAGAGGAGCACGTCATTCCCGCGCAGACGAAAATCTCTCAGTTCTCCCCTAACTTCAAATCCGATCGCTGGGCTACATCCCCCTAAATCCCCCTTCAAAGGGGACTTAAGTCGCGGGAAAAGTCCCCCGTTGAAGGGGGATTTAGGGGGATGTTGGGTGTGACTCGACTTTTGAAAGGCCCCGACAGGGACATGAAAGGCCACCTGATTCATCTCTTCGAATACACGCGATGGGCGCACGGGCTCACGCTCGACAGCCTCAAACGCGCGAACACGGGCGATCCCCGCTGCCTCCAACTCCTCTCCCACACCGCCGCAACCGAAGAAATCTGGCTGGCGCGCATGCGGGGCCAAGCGCCGACGCAACCGTTCTGGCCGGAACGATCCCTCCCCGAAATCGAATCGTCGCTCATCGCGAATAACCAAAACTGGATTCGTTTCATCCGCGAAAAAGGCGAGGAGAATCTCAAGGCTCCCATCGATTACGCCAATTCCAAGGGCGAACGCTTCAGCAATTCGATCAAGGAAATCGCGACGCACGTCGTCAATCACGGCACGCACCATCGCGCCCAAATCGCGAGCCGCCTGCGCGAAATCGGCATCGAGCCGGAACAGTGCGACTATCTCTTCTATATCCGGCAACACCCGCGAGCATCCTGATGGCTATCGAAGTCGCAAACGGTCCGGTAGCGTTCGACGAGGCATACTTCCACCGCCCTTGGGGCGGGACGCATCTCGAGTCGCAATTCCACAAGCCGATCCCTGCCACAACGAAGCGGCCCATCGGCGAAGCCTGGCTAATCTCCGATCACAAAGAACACGTCAGCAAAGTCGCAAGCGACGGGCGCGTGCCGCCGACGTTGCACGATCTCGTCACGCCTGAAGTGCTCGGTCGCGGCGCCGCGCCGACGATCCACGGCCAATTTCCGCTGATGCTGAAAATCCTCGACGCCGCGGATTACCTCTCGGTCCAAGTCCATCCCAACGACGACGACGCAAAACGCCTCAAGGAAAAAGACGTCGGTAAAACCGAGATGTGGTACATCCTCGATGCCGAGCCCGGCTCGGAAATCATTTGCGGGATGCCGCCGGATATCACGCCGGAACAATTTCGCGCCGCTATCGACGACAAGTCGATCGGCGACATCCTCACGCGTTATCCCGTTCAAAAGGGCGACGCGATCTTCGTCCCCGCGGGAACGGTCCACGCCATCGGCCCCGGACTGGTCATCGCCGAGATTCAACAGAACAGCGACACGACGTATCGCGTCTACGACTGGGACCGCAAGCCGCCGCGTGAACTCCACATCGACAAGGCACTCGCCGTCACGCGTTTTGGTTCGAGCCACTCGGGACCCAGTACGCCGCTCCCCTACGCAGGATCGAACGCGCGCATCACCGTTCTGGCGGCATGCCGATATTTCGCTGCGCGCCTCATCGAACCCTCGCGCGAGTTCGCCTGCCCCTGCCCCACGTTCCACATCCTTTTCGGCGTCTCCGGCCAACTCACGATCGAGTCCGGGAAAACGAGACGCCCTCTAACGCGTGGTACGGCGTTGCTCGTCCCCGCAAAAGCACAAAACTATATCGCTAGTCCTGAAAGCGATTCCTGCGCGTATCTCGACTACCACGTCCCCGATCTCCGCGCCGACATCATCGCCCCACTCCGAGATCTCGGCGGATTCGACAGCGCCAAAATCGTCGCCCTAGGCGGCGACCTCTCGACCAACGACCTCGCGCCCTTCGTTTCCATGATTGCGTGAATTTGTAGCGCTGCTTTTGACGCGGCGCGTCTCGAGCGAGATGTCCACTCGCGCCGCTTGAAAAGCAGCGCTACAAATACTCGCCTTGCGTCGCGCCTACCGGCTCGCGAAGGCTAGACCT
>JBGTJY010000319.1:0-3022 GCA_041744855.1 Candidatus Hydrogenedentales bacterium | reverse complement strand
CGCTGTAGGTTTATTTCAGTCGGCGACATGTGTTAGACTCAAGTGATTATGTTTCCGAATCTTCGGGAACTAGGCAGCGAGTTAACGGCGAGGTATCTGGAGATGATCGGCATGACGCGATTTATATCGCTCCATCGCATGCCGGTGACGTGTGTCTCCGCCTTTACGGCCTCCAAATCGATTAAAGCCCCAGTTTCGGCGATTAAAAACCGACTCTCGGGCATCGACCGTACATGGCGTAGCCATGTAGTACCGGCCGATCGATGCGCTGGTTCTCCTCCGGAGGCGCTCGCTATAGGGTAAGCCAACAACCCTCAAACGAAGCACTCAACGCCGCAGGTGAACCAGCAAGGTTCCCTGCGGCGTTTGTTTTTTAACCCCCAAGCGGTGAGCTTAGATAGGTCGCGCGCTACCAGGCGAAAGCCTGAACAACTTACTGGGTATTGGGACTTATTTAGCGATATCAACCTGGAACGATGAAGGCCGACGCAGAGGCGGTCTGGCGTATCCGGGAGAGAGGAGGAAGTCGTGATGGCGCAATATAGCGCGGAGTTTTGGGAAATTCAGACGGGTTCGGCATTCCTGGAAAGCATGCCGGCGCAGCGCGGGATGTGGTACGAGACCAGCGAAGACCGCGAGCGCCGTTACGCGTTCGAGGAGTTCTTCAACGAGGTCCGTCCGGTGGTCCGCGACATGATCGGGATTCAGTTGACCCGGCGCCAGCAGGAAGTCGTGCAGCTGTACTACGTGCACGGCAAGACGCAGGAGGACATTGCCGAAATCCTCAACCTCTCGCAGTCGACGGTGAGCCGTCACTTGTTTGGAACGGTGCGCGATGGCAAAAAGGTTGGGGGCGCGATCCCCAAGCTGCGCAAGGCGCTCGAGCGCGAGCAACGGCCGGAGGTGAGCACGGCGCTGGGTTCGCTGCGCACGCGGCTGGCGGAAGCGGTCTGAGTTGAATAGTAGTTGAGCCACGGCGAACCCTCGTTTATTGTTGACAAAACGAGGGTTCGCCAATTTTTGTTCTATCCGTGGGTTTGATGGCTTAGGTAAATTCGCTGACCCAGTCCACGCAGCGATTTATGCCCTCGTCAGGTCGGTTTCAGCAAGGTTGCACCCGACAAATATTTGTGCTAAACTCGGCACGTAGTAATGTGCAAGGGTCAGCGACTGCTCGTGCATTCGCAACGCTGGACTGGGGCGCCTCGTAGGGGTACGTTAGACAGGCGTTTCCGGACTCGACAGGCGGCACGATCAGCCGCGCCGGGAGGGCGGTTGCAATACCGATTCATCCCGTCCAGGCGCATCAAAGTCCAAGTGTCATCAATAACCAAGTATTTTTTAGAACGCGGCAGCAAGGAGTCGACCATGATGAAGAAGATGTGTGTGGTAGCCATTGCGATGGCTTTCCTCGGGGCATCCGGAGGGGCCTTCGCCGAACAAGACGCGTGGTGGCGGGGAGCCGACACGAGTTGGTGGGGAAATACCGGCGCATTGCCGGAGCCAGTGAAAGACGAAGTCCACCCTGGGTATTGGTGGTGGCCGATGGACCCGGACCCCTCCGATGATGACACGGACATGTGGGGTAACCGCGGTTGCATCTATAACATGTGGGAACCGATGGTCGAAGAGCCGCCGATGACTCCGCAGGCTCCGCAGGACCCGCCGACCGACATTCGGCGCAGCGTGCCGATCTTCAACCACGTGTTGTTCGATTTCGACCGGTATAACCTGAAGCCGGAGGGCGTCGTCGAAGTGAATAACGTCGTCAACATCCTGAAGCAGTATCCCGGGGATGTTTTGACGGTCGAAGGTCATACCGACAGCGTCGGCACGGACCAATACAATATGGGCCTTGGCCAGCGCCGCGCCGATTCGATCAAGAATCACATGGTGCAAAACGGCATCTCCTCGGGCCGCATTTCCACGGTGAGCTACGGCGAATCGCGTCCGGCAGTGCCGAATGATTCGCCCGCGAATCGCGCGCTGAACCGCCGCGGTATTTTCGTCTACACGATCAACGAATAACGTAATCGACTAAGTCGATCCCGTTTGAAATTCGCGGCCCCGGTGGTTCACGCCACCGGGGCCGTTTCGCGTTCGATGGGGGAGCGCCGCGGCGACGCCGGCGTCTTGAGAACCGTGAAATCTAGCCTTCTGACATGAGTAGTACGTTGTCTCCACGTACCGCGCTTGACTTGTACCTACAAGCGGCGCATTTCGAATCCGGCCTCGCGAAGGCCTCGATCGAGGCCTACGGCGGCGACATCGATCGGTTCGTTCGTTACTTGGAAGAGCGCGGGAATTCGGACCTCGATTCGTTGTCGCGCGACGACCTGGTTGCGTATCTGATTCATCTCAAGCGTGAAGGCTCTGGATACAGAGGACTTGGGCTTCGATCGTTGTGCCGTCACCTGAGCGGACTGCGCGCTTTTTTTGCGTTCCTCGCGAATGAAGGTCACGTCGGCCGTGATGTCGCCGCAACGCTCGATTCGCCGCGATTCATCCAGCATCTGCCGGATGTCTTGTCCCACGCGGAGCTTGAAAAGCTGTTGAACGCGCCCGACTGCTCGACGGAGACGGGGCTGCGCGATGCGGCGATATTGGAAGTCTTCTATTCCACGGGCTTGCGGATTTCCGAGCTCGCGCGACTGCCGCTCGCGGCGTTCGATTTCGCCGAAGGACATTTGCGCGCACACGGTAAGGGATCGAAAACGAGGCTGGTCCCCTTGGGCAGCCGCGCGCAGGAACGCGTGAAAACGTGGCTGCCGGTGCGCCTTGCATGGGGAGCGAAAGACGCGACGCTGTTCATTTCGCGCCGGGGCCGCGCGATGAGCCGCACGTCAATGTGGGCTGTGGTGAAGCGTGCGGCACAGGGGGCGGGCATCACAATTAATGTCACGCCGCACATGCTGCGGCATTCGTTCGCGACTCATTTGTTGGATGGTGGAGCGGATTTACGCGCAGTGCAGGAAATGTTGGGCCACAGCTCGATCGCAACGACGCAAATTTACACACATGT
>JBGTJY010000318.1:0-2561 GCA_041744855.1 Candidatus Hydrogenedentales bacterium | reverse complement strand
GAGCGCGGGCGGAGCCTATGTGCCCGTGGATGTCGATGCGCCGCCGCAACGCGACGCGTTCATTTTTCAGGATTGCTCGGTGAAGGGCATCGTCGCCGATCGCAGCAAGGTTTCCGCCTTGCAAGGCGCGTGGGAAGGCGCGGCGCCGAAAGTGGCCGCCGAGCTCGACTTCCTGAAGCCGTACGGCGCGGACTTGGTGCTGCTCGATACTGGTTGCGCGAACGCCGGGAAACCGGAACTGCCGGCGGGCGAAGCGCCGCTCTCGTATATCCTGTACACGTCGGGATCGACGGGCAAGCCCAAGGGCGTCATGCACAGTCACCGAACCGCGCTCGCGTTTGTCGATTGGTGTTCCGAGGTTTTCCAGCCGACCGAACAAGATCGGTTTTCGTCGCACGCGCCGTTTCATTTCGACTTGTCGATTCTCGATATTTACGTGCCGATTAAACACGGCGGGACATTGGTGTTGTTCGGCGAGAGCCTCGGCAAACAGCCCGCGCAGTTGGCGGAGACGATCGCGAACGAGCGCCTCACCGCGTGGTATTCGACGCCGTCGATCCTGCGGCTGCTCGTGGAAAACGGGAAGCTCGATCAGAAAGATTATTCGGCGCTGCGCATCGTGAATTTCGCGGGCGAGGTATTTCCGATCAAGCATTTCCATGCGCTGAAGGCGCTGTGGCCGCATCCGACCTATTACAACTTGTACGGCCCGACGGAGACGAACGTCTGCACGTATTACGAAGTGCCGCCGAGCGTGGACATGAACCGCACCGAGCCGTTCCCGATCGGCGTACGGTGTTCCGGCGACGAGACGCGCGTCGTGGATGAACGCGGCAACGACGTCGCGCGTGGCGAAGAGGGAGAACTTGTCGCTGCGGGCGGATCGGTGATGCTCGGCTATTGGAATCTGCCGAAGCGGAACGCCGAGGCGTTCATCGACGACGGGAAAGCGCGCTGGTACAAGACGGGCGACGTCGTGCGGGAAGAGGCGGACGGCAACTACATATTCGTCGGCCGGCGCGATCGCATGGTGAAGCGCCGCGGTTATCGGGTCGAACTGGGCGAAATCGAGGCGGCGTTGCATCGACACGAGAGCATCAGCGAGGCGGCTGTGATCGCGACGCCGGACAACGACGGCGGCATGACGGTGACGGCGTTCCACAATTGGACCGGGGAAAAGGCGCCGTCGTTGATCGCGCTGAAGGGCTTCTGTTCGAAGAATCTTCCCTTGTACATGATTCCGGACAAGTTTTCGGCGCTTCCTGCATTGCCGAAGACGTCAACGGACAAAATCGACTACCAAAAACTCAAAGAAATGGCCTAATGGATTTCACGCTGAACGAAGATCAGAGGGCATTGCGCGATCAGATTCGCAAATTCGCGCAGCAAGAGCTCAGCACGGGCGTCATCGAACGCGACCGCGAGCAGGAATTTCCGCACGAACTGTGGCTCAAATGCGGCGAGATGGGCCTGCAAGGGTTGCCGGTCGACGAAGAATTCGGCGGTACCGGACTCGATCCGGTGACAACGGCTGTCGCGCTCGAGGCGCTGGGCTATGGCAGCCGCGACGCTGGGCTCGTGTTCGCGATCTGCGCACATCTGCTCGCCTGCGTGATGCCCATTTGGAAACACGGGACGCCTGATAAAAAGAAAAAATATTTGCCAGGACTCTGCAGCGGTAAATTGATTGCCGTGAACGGCATGACCGAAACGACTTCGGGGTCGGACGCGTTCACGATGGCGACGCGGGCAGTACCGGATGGCGATGGATTCCGCATCACGGGTACGAAGACGTTCAGCTCCAATGGTCCGGTGGCCGATCTGGCCGTGGTCTACGCGATGACCGATCCGGCGAAAAAGGCCCAGGGCGGTGTCACGGGATTTTTGATCGAGAAGGGCACGCCCGGCTACCAGCCGACGCAGAAATTCGAGAAGATGGGACTCCGCACGGCGCTGCTCGGCGAGATCGTGCTCGACAATTGCTATGTGCCCAAGGAGGCCGTGCTTGGCGGCGTCGGTGGCGGACTAACCGTGTTCACCGGCTCGATGGAATGGGAACGGGTGTGTATCGGCGCGACACACGTCGGGAAGATGGAGTACCTGATTGGGAAGGCAGTCGAGTACGCCAAAACGCGTCACGCCTACGGTTTCCCCATCGGACGATACCAGGCGATTTCCCACAAAATCGCGGACATGAAGATCAACCTCGAAGCGGCGCGCCTGCTCGTGTATCAGGCGGCGTCGCGGCTCGACCGCGCGCGGGACAACGCGATGAACGCATCGATCGTGAAAGTGTTCGTGAGCGAGGCGCTCGTGAAGGCGGCGATGGACACCGTGCAGATATTCGGCGGCCACGGGTTCTTAACGGAGCACGAAGTCGAGCGGGTGTTGCGCGATTCGATCGGCAGCACGCTGTACTCGGGTACGAACGAAGTCCAGCGTAACATCATCGCCGGCTGGCTGGGCCTCAACACGAAGGCGACTTGAGGAACGCCCTTGTAGCGCTGCTTTTAAAGCGGCGCGTTTAGCGGATGACTACGACGAACGCGAAGCGCCGCATG
>JBGTJY010000317.1:0-2097 GCA_041744855.1 Candidatus Hydrogenedentales bacterium | reverse complement strand
CGGCGCGCCGGATAACTCCCACGGAGTCCCGGCGCGCTCGCTTTTTGATTGGGCCTCGCTTGGCCGCGTCAATCGTCCTATGGCATTCTTACGAGTCCGCGCACCACGCGGGACGATTCTCACTCATGCGCGGGGCGATTTACTTCAATGGCCGATGAGCCGTTTTTTCTGAAACTTCTCGCGAAGCTGGGCGTCAACACGACCCAACTCCGCTGGAAGCTCTACCAATTCGAACGCCGTGCGGATCGCGCCAAGAAATCGGGCGGCCTTCCGTCGTGGCTTCAGTGGCTGCGCTACGAACACAAACTTTGCCGGCATTGCGGCGCGGTAAACGATCGCGCGATACGCCAATGTCACCGCTGCGGCCGCCGTATCCCCTCGATGCTCGGCTACCGCGCCTATCGATTCCTCGGCCTCATGCTGCCCGCGGGCGCGCCCGTCACCGCGAGCTCTTTCCTCGCCGTCGTTTGTCTCTTTTACGCCGCCGCGATGCTCATCCAAGGCGTTTCGGTCATATTTCCCGGCTCGTCGAATCCAGTCCTCTATCTCTTCGGCGCGTTCACGAACCGCACGGACGAAGGCGCCGACTGGTGGCGATGGCTCGCATTCAGCCTCGCCCACGCCAACATCATTCACATCGGATTCAACGTCTTCGCAACAACCCAAATCGGGCCGATCGTCGAGAACGAAATTGGCCGGTATCGGATGCTCGTCGTCATCACGGGCTGCCAAATTGCCGCGGCCGTCGCGACCTGGTTCTGGTACGCCGTCTACCGTAACGAGAGTTTTTTCACCATCGGCGCCTCCGGCTGGGTCTTCGGATTGATCGGATTCGGCGTCGCCATGTTTCACCGCTTGGGCGAGCCCGGCCGGATGCACCGAAACGCGCTGATGCATTGGGCCATCTACGGCGTCATCTTCGGGTTGATCATCGGCGCGAATAACTCCGCCCACATCGGCGGCTTCCTCGGCGGCGCACTTCTTGCCTACCTCCCCGAAGCGAAAGGCCACGCGCGCGTGCGCATCGAAGAAAAAGTCTGGAAATCCCTCGCCGGCATCTGCCTCGCCGTCTGGATAGTAGCAATCGCCAACGCAGCCTGGTACGTCATCACCAATTACAGTTCGCTCCCTGGCAAATGAACCGCGCGTTGTAGTGCAAGCTTCCAGCCTGCTCCCCTCCCCTGCCGGCATCATTCCTCCCATTCCTCTCATGGCTTGCTCCTCCTTCCGCGACCATTCGACCGCCCCTACTTGTCGCACTCCCCCGGCATTCACTATCATCCCCCGCATATCCCCAACGAGCTGAATCCCATCGCGGAGGACCACCCTATGCCCACGCGTGCCCCGATATCTCGCCGTTCCTTCATAAAAGCCTCCGCCGCCGCGCTCGCGCTGCCCAATATCGCCCCGGCGTCCGCGCTCGGCCTCGACGGCACGACGCCGCCCAGCGAGCGTCTCGTGCTCGGATGTATCGGCGTCGGCAGCCAAGGCACCGGCAACATGGAACAGTTTCTTCGCCACAAAGACGTGCAGATTGTTGCGGTCTGCGACGTCGATCGGGCCCACCGCGAGAACGCACAGAAGATCGTCAACGAGTCCTACGAGAGCAGCGATTGCGCGGGCTACAACGATTTCCGCGAACTCCTCGCGCGCACCGACCTCGATGCCGTCTCGATTGCAGTGCCCGATCACTGGCACGCGATTCCCGCCATCGCCGCGGCCGATCGGGGGCTCGACATCTACGCCGAAAAGCCGCTCTCGCTCACGGTCACGGAAGGCCGCGCGATGGTCAACGCCGTCGAGCGCAATAAGACGGTCTGGCAAACGGGCAGTTGGCAACGCTCGCAATCCCATTTCCGACGCGCGTGCGAGTTGGTGCGCAGCGGGCGTATCGGCGACGTGCACACCGTCAAGGTCGGCCTGCCGACTGGCAAGCCCTGCGACCCGCAACCGGAAATGCCCATCCCCGACGGATTCGACTACGACTTCTGGATCGGGCCCGCGCCGATGGAGCCGTACACCGAGAAACGGTGCCACTGGAATTTCCGCTGGATTCTCGACTACTCCGGTGGCCAGCTCACCGACTGGGCCGCGCAC